>NZ_JBJERV010000095.1:0-152844 GCF_051882455.1 Huintestinicola sp.
TTTGTCGTATTCTATCCACCGTCTTTATCCATAGAACAATTGGTTATTAGTATAACACAAACAGCTCCCCCGAAAACCGGGAGAGCTGAGAAAATCAGTTCACTTCAATAAAATCCATAGCCGCATAGCCTGTTATACCGTTGTATTTCACCACATACCAGTTATCCGTCTCGCCGTAAATATTCACCTGACCGCAATTGGGTATCTTGCCAACTATGTAGGAGTCGGTCGAAGGATAGCTTCTTATGTTGAGATTTGAGCCGTCTGTCCGAACTGTTCCCGTCCGAACGGGAGACGGCTCCACAAAGGGTATGCCGAAATAATCGCAGAGAGACTGCACCATAGTCCTTGCGATAAGCTCAAGGTTATCCTTGAGCCAAGCCTCGTCCTCGTAGTTGTCGTGATAGCCAAGCTCAGCAAGAACAGCCACCGCTTTTGTCCTTGTGACCTCCGCAAGAGAGGTGGTTGGAATGGTGCTTACCTTTGAGGGTATGGGATAAATTACCTCCATATTGTTAGCGATTATAGTTGCAAGGCGGCGGCTGTAATCGGAATAGGGAGAGTAATATATCTCGATACCCCGTGAAACTCCTGCATACTGTCCTCCCCCTGCATTGGTGTGGAGCGCAAGGTGAACATCATACCAGCCGCTGTTTGAATCCTCGATAGCACCGTTCACGTTCCTTGCAGGGTCGTTTCGGGTAAATGTAATTCCCGAAGCAAGCATATACGGCTCCATAAGATCCGCAAGCATATTCATATACTGCTCCTCATTGCCGCTGGTGGCGTATTTATTCCACTCCTGTGTGGACGGGCTTAAAAAAACACTGGGCATTCATATCCGACCTTTCTGTTAAAAAGCATATAGTCAAATATATGAACGCCCATGTTAAATTATTCGTCCGAAGGCACATCAAAGAATGATGATACGAAAGGCTCGAAATTCAGCGCAGACATATCTATATCATATTCGGCAGTTACATATTCTTCATCTTCAAAATATCCGCAAAGCATTTTATTCTTTTCGGGAAGATATTCCGAGGAAGTATTGCCCGCAACAACCTGCATTTTTAATATTTCCTCGCCCATAAGATCGTGTCCGCTTGCCCTCATAATGCCCTCGTCAGTTATTTTGTAAATGTAGCAGACCTGCGCTCCGTCCGCTCCGTAAATACAGTTGCAGATAAGCTCGTTAATGCCGTCTCCGTCAATGTCGGCAATGCTGTCATTCTCGCCGTCTCCATTGCCGAAGCTTTCCGCAATGCATACGGGCTTGCCGTCAATTACCGAAAGATAAAAGTTCTCCGACCAATACCTTGTTGCTGCCGTCTCGGTATATATCACACCGTCATACCCCATCACATCATTAAAATCCTTGACAGTACAGCTGCTCAGGTTCCACATTTGGGTATTATCATAAGCTCTTAGCGTTTCGGACTTGCCAAGATATGTATAACAAAGCTCTGTGCTATCGCCCTTGTCCTCAAGGGAAAATTCTCCCCGGGGCATAGGCAAGGTGTAGATAATATCGTCAGTATAATCGAACAAGCAAATATAATTATCGGTAAAAAAGGGCGGGTAGTAATTTGGAATATCGGGAAGCGTGTATTCGGTCATGATCTCTCCCGTATCGGGACTAAGCAGAGCGAGCTTTGCATTTTCCTCACGTTCAAACCAAGGTGCATATACTGCCAATATAAACTCTCCGCTTGAAGGCATCTCATAATAAAGCATATCGTTCATCTGAAGCTCGTAGGGAGAACCGCAGAAAAGCTTTTTTTCGAGAGTGGCGGGGTCGGTAATATAGATATTCTCCCCCACCCCGTCAAAGCTATCAACAGTATAGACCATACCGTTATGAACGCCTAAAGGAGCGGTATTCATACTGTCGGGAAAATTTACCGAGGTGCTCGTACTGAGATCGTAAATCCCTGCACCCTCAGACCATTCATAACCGAACATCTGATAAATAAAGCGGTCATTATCCAAAGGCATGGAGAAACGGTATACTTTGCTATTAACAAAATCGGGGTCATTTTCCTCGTCATACCGCTGGCAAAGAACACTTCCGTCAAGAGCATTTACAATGCTGCCGTTAACAGTCTTGACAGCTCTGTCGCCCCATGAATAAACAATATCGTCCGAGCCTGCTTCCTCGGTTATCTTGTAATTCCCGTCCTTGTCAAACTCTATGAGCGAAACCTTTTCGCCGCCTATTTTCTCCAAAGCAGCACAGGCAGACTTTTCTCCATCTGTTATATTTTCTGTCAGATCAAAGTAACAGTCTGAGGAGGGTGCGTCTATCCTGAACAGCTGCTTTTTATCCGTTAAGGATATTCCTACAAGATAACAGGGCTTTATCTCGTCTCCCCTGTTGGGGTCATAGCAGAAACACACAAGAAGAACATCGCTGCCCGAAACGGAATGACTTCCATAATAATATCCCTCGTCTGCAAATTCATTAAATTCAAGGGCAGGCGTGAAGCCATCGGGAACAGCTTCTCTCTCGTCAATGATAACAGGCTTTATTATTTCATTATCTGTTTCGGACAGTGTTTCAGAAAATGCTTCGAACGATGTTTCCGATACGGAAGCAGCTGTTTCCATAGCAGCAGTTGTCTCGATCATATCCGTCTCCTCGGGTTCCCTTGTCTCGGCTCCGCAGGCGGAAAGCAGAAGAGAAAGGCAGATGAGCGCAAGCGGTGTTTTTTTCATATAAAGTCCCCATTTCAAATTTTACGGTCTTTTTGCCGCGTATATCATATTCGTTTGATAGTCGAAAAAGCAGATATAGCTGTCGGTGAAAAATAGTTCAGCACCGGACTCAAATTCTGCCCCAAAGGAATATGTCTTTATAATTTTTCCCGTATCGCTGCCAAGCAGAGCCAATTCGGCAGGAACAATTTTTTTATTCGGACTATTTGAATTTATTATTGTCTTTTTATACGCCGAAAAATATTCGCCGCTTTCGGTCATATTGAAATCTATAAAATCATTTTGTCCAAGCTCAAAGGGCGAACCGCACAAAACCCTGCTCTCAAGATTTTCGGAATCGGTAACATAAATTGTTGTTTCAGCATTTGTCATTAAGGTATAGATATTGCCGTTATGAACGCCTAAAACCTCGGAGTCTCTGCTGTCGGGAATAACGGCTGAGCTATCCTGTTCAAGATCATATATCCCTATACCATCAACCCATTGCCAGCCCTCGATACGATATATCTGATATAAAAATCTGTTTTCGTCCAAAGGCATAGAAAAACGATAAAACATAATTTCTTCAACTTCAGGTCCTATCGTTTTTTCAGCCTGCATTATCATGCTGCCGTCAAGCACATTGGAAATACTTCCGTAATAATCCGATACCGCTCTTTCACCCCAGCTATACACGATATCCTTTTCTCCCATATCTTCCGTAAGCTTATATTCTCCATCGGGACTGAACTCGATAAGAGATGTTTTTTTAACTGCCTTATCCTTGCCGACAATTCCGAGAACTGCACAGACAGATTTTTTGCCATTTTCAAAGTGCTCATAAAATTGAAAGAAACTGTCATTCACATGAGCATCTATACGATAAAACTCTTTCTTATCAGTAATATCAATACACGAAATGTAATCGGCATATTCAGCTGAATTATTCCTGTCCTCCACATCATATTTTTTGTTTGAGTCATATGTCACGATAATGCTGTCACCTCCTGCGGGAAGGACACCAATAGGTCTGTAGCTTTCCTCCGCAAATTCGGTCAGATCAAGCCAAGGATATACTGTATCATCGTCAGGCTCCTCCACATTTTTTGAAAGCGTTTCCGCCGTTGTCTCGATCATATCCGTCTCCTCCGGCTCTCTTGTCTCATTTCCGCAGGCGGTGAGCAGAAAAGTCATACAAGCAAGCATTAACAGTGATTTTTTCATATAAAGCCCCCATAAATATGATATATTATTAGTATAACACCCCAAAAAATTTCTGTCAATTGCTGTACCGTTTTGTGCCTGTTCTGTAATCATATTGTTATAATTTTTAACTGCGCTGTTGTTGACAAATATGGAATAAAATGATAAAATAAAGCTTGTGAGTGTTTTCACCATAAAATCAAATAAATCATAAAATATACCATAAAAATATATCTGAACGGAGAATGACAATGCCTAAATATTTCGGAACAGACGGCTTCCGCGGAGAAGCCAACAAGACCCTTACCGTAGAACACGCCTTTAAAATAGGACGTTTTCTCGGTTATTATTACGGAAAAGATCACCGCTGCTCGGTGGTCATCGGCAAGGATACAAGAAGAAGCTCCTATATGTTTGAATATGCCCTCGTTGCAGGTCTTACCGCATCGGGAGCGGACGTGAGCCTTATGCACGTCACCACCACCCCCTGCGTTTCCTACGTTGTACGCACCGATGATTTTGACTGCGGCATAATGATCTCCGCCAGCCATAATCCCTATTATGACAACGGAATAAAGCTTTTCAACAACAAGGGAGAAAAACTTGAAGAAAGCGTTATCCTTGAGATAGAGAAATACATAGACGGCGAATATCCCGAGATACCCCTTGCGGAAAGGGATAAGATAGGCTGCGCCAGCGACTATTCCGCAGGCAGGAACAGATATATCGGATTTCTTATTTCCCTTGCGGTTTATTCCCTCAAGGGCAAGCGTATCGGTCTCGACTGTGCAAACGGCTCCTCCTTCACTATTGCCAAAAGCGTTTTTGACGCACTCGGAGCCAAGACCTATGTTATCAACAATGACCCCGACGGTCTGAATATCAACACCGACTGCGGCTCTACCCACATAGAAGGACTGCAGAAGCTTGTAAAAGAACAGCATCTTGACGCAGGCTTTGCCTTTGACGGAGACGCTGACCGCTGCCTTGCGGTAGATGAAAACGGCGACGTGGTTGACGGCGACAAGATACTCTACATCTACGGCAGCTACATGAAGGAAAAAGGCACCCTTGAGCATAATACCGTGGTAACTACCGTTATGTCCAATATCGGGCTTTACAAGGCGTTTGACGAGCTTGGCATAAGCTACGAAAAGACCGCTGTGGGAGATAAATACGTATACGAATGTATGAACGAAAAGGGCTACAAGCTTGGAGGCGAAAATTCGGGTCATATAATTTTCAGCAAGTATGCCAATACGGGAGACGGCATCATCACCGCAATAAAGCTTATGCAGGTAATGTGCAGCAAGAAAACCACCCTTGCAAAGCTCTGCGCTCCCCTTACCATTTATCCCCAGCTGCTGAAAAATGTGCGCGTAACCGACAAAAACGCCGTATTAAGCGACCCCGATGTGCTTGCCGCTGTAAAGCAAGCGGAGACCGAGCTTGGAAACAACGGCAGAATGCTTGTCCGTCCCAGCGGAACGGAGCCGCTTCTCCGAATTATGGCAGAAGCTCAGACAAAGGAGCTTTGCGAAAAATACGTCTCAATGGTGGAAAATGTGGTCAGAGAAAAGGGTTTTATACTTTAATAAAAACACATCAGCCGACTTCACAGAAAGGAAGTCGGCTGATGTCATATATGTAAAGTCTGCGCTGTTACAAGCTAAGATATGCCAGCAGGAACACCGCAGGCGAATTCCAGTAGATCGCGACCTCGTTCAGCGAATAGCACCCCACATTATCCGCAAAGCATTTCATAGGAGGAGTACCCGGCTTTATAATGCATTTTGCCTCGGAGTCGTCAAGGTTCCTGTTCGGACCGCCGCATACCATTCCCGGGATACACTCCTCCACCCCGTCGGCATAGGCAGGTCTGAGATGGGGATATTTGCAGCAGTTTCCGCCAATTCCCGTAACATAGCTGATACCGAGAGCATTAACTCCGAAAAGCACATCTGCCTGAGCCTGAGCGTACCTTCTGAACTCTCTTTTTCCGAAGCACCTGTCGGCAATGGCAAATATCATTCCGTGCTTTAACAAATTCATATTGCTTCCCCAGCAATATTCAAATTCGCCCATAGCAGCACCATAGCCGCAGTTATCGGCAAGCTCCTTCAGCCTGTACGCCTCATTTATAAATGCGTCCTCAAGCCGCTTTATAATGTCACTGTCTCCGCCTGCTCCGAGAACATAGGAAAGCGCCCCAAAGCCTCCCACGGAATAACATCCGAGCTCGGTAACCGAAAAATCCTTTTTTAGGTATTCTCGGACCGCATTTCGGTATTTTTCGTCACCCTAAGCGGATAAAAGCTCTGCCGCAGCCCAGAAACGGTTATCATCATCGCAGCATTCGCCGTAAACACCCGTAGCACAGCCGGGAGGATTATTAAATCCGATAAACCCGGGATTTTTCTCAAGCCACTCAAATGCTCTTTGAGCCGCTTCCAGAAGGCGTGCGGAATAATCCTCATCAAACTGCCTGTAGACCCTGCTTCCAAGAGCGCACACAGCCGCCAGGTCAGCTGTTGCAGATGAAGATACGGGAAATACAAACATCTGCGACCTGTCCTCCTCGGGCATTATAAAAGGAGCATGATGAGCGGAAGTGACCTTGTGATATACCGCACCGTCCTCTCTCTGCATTTTCAGCAGCCAGTCAAGCTCATAGCGGCATTCCGCAAGTATATCGGGAAGAACGCCGCCGCTTTCGGGAATATTGAGCTTCTGTCTGTTGAAAGCGTCGGGGAAAAGTATATATCCGTAAAGCAGGTGAGCCAGCGCACAGGCGCCCGGGGTAACATATCTTCCATAATCCCCCGCATCGTGCCAGCCGCCGCTTATTTCCAGAGAAATATCCCTGTTTTCCCACAGAAGACCGCGGGACCTGTGACAAACGCTGTGTCTGAATCTGCCTGCATATTTTTCAAGAAGACCGCAGCCGCAGCGCAGGTAATAAAAAGCCTTTGAAGTGCAGTCAAGAGCCTTTTCATAAACGCTCTCCCCTATTTCAAAGGGCTCGGAGGTCAAATTACCTGCACGAATGCGGAAGGTTCCCTTTTCCGAAAAATCGGAAAAATCTGCGGTATATAAAACGTCTCCCGAATTTTTGTCGGCGCCTGCATAAACTGTGCTGCCTGCAGCGCGAACACTTCCGTCTATGCCGACTATCTCAAATGACTCTGCGGGAAACGGCATTACAGCCTTTTTTACGCTGTCAGGTCTGTATCCTGCCTGACTTATAAAGATATCACTCATATAGAGATCCCTCTTTTTTAAAGAATTATGTATGAAAAATATTTTAAATCTTAAACAAAGTATAGCATACAGGATTTTTTTATGATATAATATAAAAAGCACATAAATTGTAAAAATCTATCATAAAAGGACGATAAAAAATGAGATATCTTTTTGAAGAAAACGATATGCTGAATAATCCCGTGGAATGTTTCTGTTTCTTTTCGAATTATCCCGTCCGTCCCCACTGGCATTACTATATGGAGATAATCTATACCATTGACGGAAACGCCGAAATGCACGACGGAAACAATGTATATCATGCCTCCAAAGGAGATATGGTCATCTTTCACCCCAAATCGGTGCATTCTATCTACAGCGCCGACGGAAAGCCGTTAAAGCTGGACGTAATCAAGCTGGATATCAACCGAATGAATATGTCCTCTGCCTACAGTCCCAAGCTGAGAAGCATTTTCAGATGTGCAGAGAAAAAAGGAATGACTGTATTTTTCTCCTCTGATGAAACAGCCGCAATGGGCGCTGCCGAAAGCTTTGAGCGGTGTATCGGCGAGATGAACCGAGGAAGATACGGCTATGATATAATGATACGCTCGGAAATATGCAGACTGCTGATAAACGTCCTGCGCTGCTGGCAGGATAAGGGCTTTCGTGTTGACAGCGAGGCATTTGCCGAGGACAGCCGCTATGACATTTACAACATCACCGAATATATCGACAGCAGTATGTCACAAAATCCCAAGGTCTCTGAAATAGCGGAAAAGTGCGGAATGAGCTACTCGTATTTTGCAAAAAAATTCCTTGCGGTCTACGGAAAGACCTGCAAGGAATATATCGAAGATATGCGAATTTATAAAGCTGAGGAATTTCTTATCTTCACCGACTTTGACCTCACCTATATCAGCCAGGAAACGGGTTTTTCCGACTGCAGCCATATGATAAAAAGCTTTAAAAAGCACCACGGTACCACGCCGAAGCATTTTCGTGATACCAGGCAGAAAAATCTCACCGTGTGAGCATATACATCAGCGCATTGACCACAGCCGCCGCCGCATTGCTGCCGCCCTTTCGTCCACGGGCAGCAATATATTCAGCACCAGAAGCCATAATAAGCTCCTTTGACTGCACCACGTTCACAAATCCCACAGGCATAGCGATGACAAGAGCAGGGGCAAGCTCTCCGCTGTCCATAAGCTCTCTTGCCCTTATAAGAAATGTAGGCGCATTTCCCGAAACGAGAATTATGGGCTTTCCGCTGAGCCTTGAAGCCTTTTCCGCAGAAGCGCAGGCTCTTGTAACGCCATTCTCCTTTGCCGCCTGAGCCACATCGTTATCCGCCATAAAGCAGTAAGCCTCGCAGCCAAGCCTGCTGAGCGCCGTCTTGTTTATACCCGACAGAGCCATATTCGTGTCGGTAACGATATACGCTCCCTCTTTGAGAGCCTTTAAAGCGGTGTCCACCGCATTTTCGGAAAATTTCAGATTATCAAGGTAATCAAAATCAGCCGTAGTGTGGATAACTCTCATTATCACAGGAGCCAGCTTTGGGTCAAGGGTAACGCCCCTTTCCGCAATTTCCCCGGAAATGATCTCAAAGCTCCGCTTTTCAATATCCTCGGGACGCACATATTCAAGCATCAGTATTCTATCCCCTTCCGAGCCGAAACGCCCTGTTCATACGGGTGCATCACGCATTTTATCTCACTTACATAATCGGCGGTATCAATGAATTTCCTGTCAGGCCCTCTCCCCGTCAGAACAAGCTCGCAGGAAGATGCTTTCTCAAAAACTATCCTGTCGGCGATCTGCCTGTCAAGGAGACCTTTATTGTATGCAGCAAAAAACTCGTCTATAATAAGCATATCCGTATCGCCGCAATTCATTTTTTCAAAAGCGGATATCAGCAGTCTGTTGTGGATACCCGTCAGCTCCGACTTCTGCTCCTCTGTCATATTAAAGGTAAATCCGAAGGCTTTTTCCGGACGGTCAACAGTTATACCGGGAAGAAGTTCCAGGCTGTTAAGCTCCGAAGTGGGATTTCCCTTCAAAAGCTGTACAAGATGTACCCTTTTTCCTGCTCCCGCCGCCCTGAGAGCAAGCCCCAGAGCCGCCGTGGTTTTTCCCTTGCCCTCTCCGCAGTAAATGTGGATAAGTCCTTTTTCGTTATTCATATTCCATTCCTCAGAATTTTATATATAAGCTCCATATCGATATTTTCACGTACCCTGTCAGCCAACAGCCTGTACTGCCTCTCCTTGTACTCATTGCGGCTCATCGCCTTTGCGCCGAATGTCATCCCTTTTGCATCGAACAGACACTTCACTGTCTCAAATGATACCTCGCTGCTGTCAAATATCCCATGAACATAGCTTCCGTAAATATTTTTGACATTGCACCCGTCAGATATGCCGTTTTCAAATCGGGACAAAGCATTTCCTTTTACCATAGTCTCACCCATATGGATCTCATATCCCGAAAATCCCTTTCCCGAAAGAGCCGCAAGGGGACCTGTCAGAGCCTCCATTCTTCCCGTTATCTGAGTCCGCGTCTTTTCGGAGCGGAAAACGGTAACGCAGGGCAGCAGCCCCATTCCCCTTATCTCACCGCCTCCCTCGGTATTTTCGGGGTCGGATATCATCTCACCGAGCATCTGATATCCGCCGCATATGCCGAAAATGGGGACTCCTTTTTCCGCCATTCTGAGCACAGCCGCTTCAATACCGCTTTCCCTAAGCCATTTCATATCCGAAATGGTGCTTTTTGTTCCGGGAATAATTATCATATCGGCGCCGTAAATTTCCGATGGCTTTGAAGCATATGTCACCGAAACCCCATCATATTGGGAAAAAACATCAAAATCAGTGAAATTGGATATTCTCGGCAGTCGGATAACAACAATGCTTACAACTCCCTGCCGCCTGCTTTCAAGCTTGTCCGACAGACTGTCCTCATCATCGATATCGCAGTCGATATAGGGAATTACCCCCGCCACAGGAACTCCGCCCCGTTCTTCAAGTATACTGCAGCCATCGTCAAAAAGGGTCTTGTCCCCTCTGAATTTGTTTACAACAAGTCCCTTCACCATCTGCCGCTCGTCCTCCTCAAGGAGCATGAGGGTACCGAGGAGCTGAGCGAAAACGCCTCCCCTGTCAATGTCCCCCACAAGCAGAACAGGTGAATTTGCAAGCCTTGCCATACCCATATTAACGATATCATCTGCTTTCAGATTAAGCTCAACGGGACTTCCCGCCCCCTCGATAACGATGATGTCGTATTTCTTATCCAGCTCGTTAAAAGCGCTCATTATCTCGGGAATGAACATTTTCTTATTCCTGAAATACTCGGTCGCACGCATATTGCCCCTGACCCTGCCGTTTACGATCACCTGCGAGCCGATGTCAGAGGTGGGCTTTAACAAGATCGGGTTCATGAGCGCCGATGGCTCAACGCAGGCTGCCTCTGCCTGCATAGCCTGAGCACGCCCCATCTCCAGCCCTTCCGAGGTTATATAAGAATTGAGTGCCATATTCTGGGATTTAAAGGGAACGCAGGAATAGCCGTCCTCATAAAAGATTCTGCAGAGTGCCGCGGAGAAAAAGCTTTTCCCAGCGTTCGACGTGGTACCCTGGATCATAAGCTTCAGAGCCATCGGATAACTCCTTTCTGAGAATAAAAATAAGCTTCAGATTGTCCTCATGGCTTTTTACAGCCATTCGGTAGAAATTCTCGCCAAGCCCCCTGAAATTCTTGCAGGAGCGTATGGCAATTTCATATTTTTGCAGTATCTCCTCAATGGGCTTTTCCGATTTAAAAAGCAGGAAATTCGCCTCCGAGGGAAAAATGTCGATTACCGGAAATTTTCCCATATATTCGTTTATATACCGCTTTTCCCTTGAAATATACGTTACCGTCCTGCTTACGAAATCCTCATCCGCAAGAGCCGCAAGCCCTGCCGCCTGAGCGGGAACACTGACGCTCCAGCTCTGTCCGGCAAGCCCGACCTTTCGCATAAATTCCCCGTCGCCGCAAAGCATATATCCAAGCCGCACTCCCGGGACAGAATACATTTTTGTGAACGCTTTGATGATAACAGCGCCCTTTTTGATAAGCTCAGCCGAAGGATATTCCGCCGCTCTCTCGCTGAAATCAATAAAACTGTGGTCGAGAATAAGCCTTGTTCCCGTCTCACGGCATCTGTCCGCAATTTCCGAAAGAAGCTCGGGGGCAATAAGCTTTCCTGTAGGATTATTGGGATTGCAGAGAAACAGCATATCCATTCCGCTGAGCTTTGAAATGATATCCTCAGTCAGTTCAAAGCCGTTTTCCTCGGATAAGCCGAAAAATTCTGTTTCGCAGCCCGCTGCCTCAAGCGCCCGTTCATATTCGGAAAATGTGGGAGCAATAAGCAGAGCCTTTTTAGGCATTACGGCAAAAACCGCCCGATATATAAGGTCAGCCGCACCGTTTCCGCATAAGACATATTCGGAAGGAACATTTTCTTTCTCTCCTATCTTTGCACAAAGCTCCCTGCATAAAGGGTCGGGATAAAACCTGCAGCTGTCCACAGCCCTGTGCAAAGCCTCCATAACGCCCTCGCTCATTCCCAGTGGATTGATATTTGCCGAAAAATCCAGCTTGATATTTCTTGAATAAATATCTCCGCCGTGCTCGTATTTATCCATATCAAAAGCCTCCAAACAAAGCGAAAACTATCATTCTGACCACACAGGCAATAACGAGCATCAACACGCTTGATACATACATCATTCTGTTGACCCTCACAATATCCTCGTTCACTATCTCTCTGACAGGGTCGCCTATGTAAGGCTTCTCGCACAGCTTGCCCGAGTAATAAGCATTGCCCCCGAGCCTTACGCCTAAAGCCCCCGCAGCAGCAGCCTCAGTCTGAGCAGAGTTCGGACTTGAATGATTTCTCCTGTCTCTTTGCCATATCCTGAAAGCTCCGTCCCCGTCAAGACCGAGAAAGAAAGCGGAAATTATCATCAGCAGCGCCGTAAACCGTGAGGGGATAAAATTAAGCGCATCGTCAAGCTTTGCCGCCGTCCTGCCGAAGTTCAGATATTTCTCGTTTTTGTAGCCTATCATAGAGTCCATAGTATTTGCCGCCTTGTAGAAAGATCCCAATGCCGCACCGCCTATCGCCATATAAAACAAGGGCGCAGTAACACCGTCAGAGGTGTTTTCCGCCACCGTTTCCACCGCAGCACGAATAATACCGTCCCTGTCAAGAACATTGGTATCCCTTCCTACTATCATAGAAACAGCACACCTTGCCTTTTCGGTATCGTCCTCCTCAAAGGCCTTATATACCTTCATACTCTCGTCCCTCAGACATTTTGCCGCGATCAGATAATAGCACAGGATACTCTCAACGGCAATTCCGAGAACAATGTGTATCTTATAGCATAGCAAAAGCAGCAAAACAGGTATCCCCGCCGATATTATCAGTACCGAAACGCAAAGGAGGGTACCCGCCTTCTTTTCATCGCTTATCTTGTTTCTGAAAAAGTCCTCCAGCTTTGAAATGAGCGTCCCGATAAGTCTTACGGGGTGAGGCAGAGAATGAGGGTCTCCCAATAATAAGTCAAGAAGAAAACCGATAACAAGAGGAATAACAGGCATATCCAAAACCGTCCTTTCTCAATAATGATCTTATACTATTATATCTCTTTGATGGCCCTGATGCTCCCGTCCGAAAATTCCGTCAGAAAGCCGCAGCCATTTTTTACCATATAATCGTAATACCCCTTTTTCGGCTCAGCAAACCGCTCAAGAACAGACATTATAGTTCCCCCGTGAACAATAAAAGCAATTGTTTTTCCTTCGTTCTCTGAGACCGCCTGCAAAAAAGCCCTGCAGCACCTGTCTGTAAAATCCGTATGCCCCTCACCATTCGGAAACTGCATAGTACCGCCGCTGTCTATCCACGCCTGATAATCGGCATTTCCGTTAAGCTCACTGTAATTTTTCCCCTCAAAATCCCCGAAATCACATTCCCGCAGATTGTCATAAATTCGTATGGGCAGCTTATTATAAATGATATCCGCTGTCTGAACACACCTTTTCATGGGGCTTGAGATAACAATATCTGCCTCGGGAAACATCTTTGCTTCAAGCTCACTTTTTCCCTCATCGCATAAAGGCTCGTCCGTCCTGCCGATGTATGCCCCCCTGAGATTGCCGCCTGTCTTACCGTGCCGAATAAAAATAAGCCGCGTCACTTATTATCACCCGTTTCCTTGATGATCGTCGGAATACCGCATATGACCCTTACGACCCTGCTGCTTTTTTGCGCCAGGAAACAGCAGGTTTTTCCCACAGCCTCACGCCATATTCTTTCTGATTTTTCCATCGGAACGATACCGCCGCCTATTTCCGTGGAAATAATAACGATATCGGGATTTATTTCGAGCAATTTCTCCGCTTCCTCCAAAGGGTCAAGCCCTGCCTCAAGCTGTCTTTTTATAAGGAGGTGAAAATCATTCACAGCAGAGTGTTCCCCGACCCTGTCCATATCTTCCGAAGCCCCGCTGCATATATCCGAAATACCCAGAGAACGGGCATGATCGGTCTTGCCCTGATACGCTCCGCCAATTATAAGTATCATATCGCCACCCCTTTACAAAGCCATAAATATTTTTTCCGCAATAACAATGCAAATAAGAGAAACCAGCTCGCACACCTGCAAAAAATATCCTGCCAGGTCTCCCGTAATGCCGCCGAAGCGTTTGTATGAAAAGCTCCTGTAATATGCAAAAGCACCCAGACCGCCAATTATGCCGCCTGCGCCCGCAGCAGGATCTATATATACGATTATCCCGCAGCACAGGATAAGCATTATTATCAGCACCGTGATCGTAGCATTTTTATGAGCAGGTCTCGCAAAGCTCTGCAAAGCCCCCTCTTTTTTTGCGCATTTAAACGTTACCGCCGCAAGACCGCTGAGTGTCCTTGAAATAACAAAAACGCAGGCAATAACGAGCATAGTTTTAAAATCCCTTACCTCGGCAAAAAAAGCACACTCAAGCAGCAGATATATCCCGAGAGATATAGCCGCAAAAGCGCCGATATGAGAATCGCTCATAATTTCCAAAGCCTTTTCCCTCGGAGCATAAGAAGCCTTTGCGTCACATACATCGCAAAAGCCGTCCAGATGTATGCCGCCTGTCACAGCAATGGGAATTACCGTGCAAACAGCCCCGAAAAGGACCTCTCCGACTCCCAGCAAATCGGCAATATAGCGCCACAGCAGAAGCATTCCGCCGATGACCGCCCCGATAAAAGGGAAAAAGCATAGAGCATATCTTCTGTTTTCCTCTTTCCATTCGATATGCGGCATAGGTATCCTTGAATACATTGAAAATGCAGATATCAGCGATTTTATAAGCATTGCCAAAGGCTCCCTTTCAGCATAACGGGAATACCGTAAACCGCCTCTATCACCCTGTCGGCACGCTGAGAAAGAGCGCAGTTTAAAATACCCATATTTTTTATATAATCCATTGTTTCCGAGGGATATACTATCCCGTCCTCGCCAACGGAATTAGTAACGATGATAACCTCCGAAGCGCGCTCCGAAAGCTTTTCAATACCATTTATTATCTTTCGGACAGGTTCTTTTTCCCCCGCCGAAAACATCTCGTTTGCCATAAGATTGCAGGCACATTCCAGCAGAACGCCGCACCTCTCGGGAAGGTCTGTTTCGTGAATATCGGTGTATTTTTCCACCGTCTCGAAGCCTTTCCCCAGGCGCATTCTGCGGTGACGTTCAATAGCGATGTGAGCCTCCTCGCAGTACGGCTCCATAGTGGCAATGTAAATCTTTTTGCCGTGAAAGTCCGACAGGATGTCCTCTGCAATGGAGGATTTTCCGCACTTGCTCCCACCCGTGATAACAGTCAGCATTCAAAGCTCCTTATATTTTTCCATAGGAAGATTATCGAAAAGATGAGCGGAATTGTAGACCGCCAGAGCAGCGTCAAGCATCGGAAGGAGCAGAACACCGCCCGTTCCCTCCCCAAGACAAAGCCCCGCAGTTATAGGCGGCTCAAATCCCAGAAACTCAAGCATTTTCCGTCCCGCAGGCTCCTTTGAAACGTGTGAGCATAGCATATATTCCTTTGAAACAGGGCAAATAAGCGCCGCCAGAGCCGCAGATACGGCAGAGATGAACCCGTCCATCACAATGGGAATACGGTATATCGCCCCGCCCAGAAAAAGCCCCGTAATTCCTCCGATGTCAAATCCCCCAACCTTTGAAAGCACGTCAATCGGGTCATTTGGGTCGGGCTTGTTTATCTCAATGCTCCTTCCGATAACGGCGATTTTCCTCTTTATTCCCTCGCTGTCAAGCCCTGCTCCCCTGCCTGTGGTCTCCTCGGGCGGAAGTCCGAGCAGAACAGAGGCAATTGCCGAGGACGTAGTGGTGTTTCCTATCCCCATTTCCCCCGTCACAATGATATTATACCCCTTATCCTTGAGATCTCTCACCATATCTATCCCCACGCAGACAGACTTCTCAGCCTGCTCACGGGTCATAGCAGGACCATTTGCGATATTACCCGTCCCGTCCGCAATTTTCCTGTCAAACAGCCCGGGGATATCAAGGCTGCCATTTATGCCGATATTAACGGGAAATACCTCCGCCCCCGCAGCTTTCGCCATCAGATTGATATTAGAGCTGCCCTCAGCCATTGCCCTTGCAACGATCGCCGTAACACTGCTGTCAGTCTGAGTGACCCCTTCGCAGACAACCCCATTATCGGCGCACATTGCCGCCGCACACCGCTTGTCGATGGAAAAGCTCTCGCTTCCAAAAATACCTGCCAGCTTTATGACCATATCTTCAAGCAAACCAAGGCTGTGAAGCGGCTTTGCAATGCTGTTCCATTTTTCGGAAGCCCTTCCTTCCGCCTCCCTGTCGGCAGGTACAATAAGTTTTATTCTATCCATTTTCCTTAAACCTTTCGCACGTCAAAAGAAAATTTTCGGCAATTTGGGGATTTGAATAAAAATACAGATGAGGAAATCCCGCCCAGAGCGAGTTATTTGCAATAACGCACTTCCGTTCGCCGCTTTTACCGGGCTTTCGGGCAATAAACCCATCACCGCAGCAGTCGCTGTCAAAATAGTGAAATTCGTGGACGGGAAAGCTTTCACCCTTTTTACAAAGAATATTATCTGCATTTGCAGTGATAACGCTGTATCCGAAATTTTTCAGTTTCGCAGTTTTAAACGCCCTTCCGTTTATGACCCCCGCGCCTTTGCAGAATATCCCGTCCATACCCTCAAATTCGTTGTGAAGATACATAAATCCTCCGCATTCGGCAATGCAGGGAAGCCCGGAATTGACATCCCACCGTATTGACTCGAGCATAGAAGCATTTTCCGAGAGCTTTTGTGCATAAAGCTCGGGATAACCTCCGCAGAGAATAAGCCCATCTATGTCCTCGGGCAGCCTTTCATCTCTCAAAGGAGAGAAGTAAACTATCTCCGCACCCATTCTCTCAAGCATATCTCCGTTTTCGGGATAGAAAAAGCAGAAAGCCTCGTCTGCCGAAAGACCTATCCTTACCTTGTGTCTCCGCTTTATATCAGGCTCCGAAAAAACAAGCTCGGGAGAATTTGCAAGCTCAATAAGCCTGTCAATGCGTATATATTTCTCTGCCGCGTCCGCAAGCCTTTTCAGCTTTTCTCTAAGCCCCGAAACCTCCGCCGCCGTAACAAGCCCCAGATGACGGCTCTCCAGAGCAAACTCCTCATCTGCAGGGAAACGCCCCAGATACTCCGTCCCAAGCTCCTTACAAAGCTTTTCGGCAGCTCCCTCCCTGCTCTCCGCAAGACGGTTGAAGATAAATCCCACAATTTTATTCGGCTGAATATAGGTCAAAAAACCTTTTATAACAGCCCCCAGCGACTCGCTCATTCCCCTTGCGTTGATAACAATGACAACAGGAGTATCAGCCACCTGCGACACCTCAAAGGAAGAGCCCTTACCGTTCAGCCCGTCATAAAAGCCCATAACGCCCTCAATAACAGATATCTCCCCCGCTCCTCTGTGAAGCAGATATCTGAGAGTGTTCTCATCGCAGAAAAAGCTGTCAAGATTATACGACTCCGTGCCTATAACCTTTCTGTGAAACATGGGGTCAATGTAATCGGGACCGCATTTAAATGAAGCCGTTTTTATCCCGCGGTCAACAAGTGCCTGAAGCAAAGCGCATACAATGGTGGTCTTTCCGCAGCCGCTGCCCGTACCTGCTATCATCAGCCGATTCATCGTGACAGCCTCCTTATCACGAAAACAGGATTTTCTCCCCTAAGCATAGTGTATCTGCCTGCTCTGACCGTCCGAGCCGCAGTTATCTCAACTATCTCTCTTTCGCCCAGGCATTCGCTTTCCGAAAGCGTTTCCAGAGTTACCGCCGTCATAACTATGCGAACCGACGGATTTTTGCTTAAAGCGGCAGAAACTATCTCAGACAATACACCGCCCGAGCCGCCGATAAAAACGCAGTCGGGAGCAGGCAGCTCCTTTATAACATTTTCTGCCCTGCCGCAAACTGAGATAACATTATCACAGCCGAATTTCCGGAAATTCTCTTCCGAAAGCTCCGCCGCCTCCCCGTCCTTTTCCACAGCGTAAACCTTGCCCCGAGGGCATCTCAGTGCCATTTCCACCGAAACAGAGCCCGTTCCGCTGCCGATATCCCAGCAGATGTCATTTTCCCCGATACAAAGCTTTGATACCGCCGAGCAGCGCACCTCCGCCTTTGTCATAGGCGCCTTTCCCCTTATAAATTCATCGTCGGGAATACCCGAAGCAAGATATTTTTCATATTCACTGTTAACAATAAGCATTGAGCAAAGCTTTGACGTTATGACCCCCGAAAGCTCCTCTGCCAAGCCTTTTGTTATCTTCTCCCCGGGATATCCCAGCTCTTCCCCGATAAAAACCGTGACCTTTCCCCTGCCATACTCCGTAAGCTTTCTGCAAACCTCGCCGCAGTCCTTTTCACCGCCGAGAAGAGCAAAAACATATTCGTTGGAGCAGACTTCTCTCACGATATTCGCCTCCGCCCCGTGCAGCGAAACAAACCTCAGTCTTTCCCAGCCTATCCCCAGCCTTGAGCATAGATAAACAGGCGAAGCGATACCCGGAATTGTCTCATATTTTACTCCACGCCTGTCAAGCTCCTCCGAAAGCTTTCTTGCACCGCTGAAAAAGCCGCAGTCACCCGACATAAGAACCACTATTTTCTTATCGCCTTTTCCGCATATAAAATCGGCAATCTCACAGGCGTTATACGAACAGAAGGTTTCCTTGCGAAGATATTCAAAGCCCCGAAGTATACGCCCAGCGCCGATAAGAATATCCGCACTCTCAGCCGCATTTTTTGCTCTGACAGTCAAACTATCCGAGCACTCCATTCCCACTCCCGCAATAATAACATTTGGCTCAGTCATATCCTCACACCTTTCCCGAAAACTCGCATAAAAGCTTTTCTGCCTCCAAAAGCGACATTCCCTTTTCCCGGGGACGCTTTATTATAATAAGCTTTGCGCCAACAGCAGAAGCCGCACGTCTTTTTTCCTCAAATCCGCCTGCCGCGCCGCTCTCCTTGGTTATAACATAACCGCAGCCCCTGAAATGTTCACAATTCTCCTCAGATCCGAAAGGGCCTTTGCCGCTTATTATCCTCATAAAGCCCGATTTTTCGCACTCGCGGACGATCTCATCATCGGGAAGCACTCTTACAGCACATCTTTCGGGGAGTCCTTCTCTGCAAAAAAGCGAAAGCTCCTTGCTGCCCGTGGCAATGAAAAAAGTTCCCGACGTTTTTTCCGCAAAATCGGCAGCTTCAGCCGCAGTATCAAAATACAAGGCTTCCTCACAAACCGGAGAAGGCTCTCTCACCACCCGATAACAGGGCGTATTCGTGTCAATACAGGCTCCCGAGATATTTTTCCCGACATCTTCCGCATATGGGTGAGTTGCGTCAAAAACAGCGCAAAATCCTCCCGATAAAATAAATGCGGCAATTTCATTTCTGTCTTTTCTGCCTATTTCCGCCGCAACATATACGGACTTTGGGAGAAGCTCCGCACCGTATTCCGTAGCTACGCTCACAACGCAGAATATCTTATTTTGATTGCAGTATTCGGCAAGGAGCCGCCCCTCGGTGGTCCCGCCGAAAATAAGAAATCTATTCAAGCCTGTATCCCCTCGGTGTGACCATTTTTCCGCGTATCACCTTAGTTTCCGCGCAGCCGATAAAAACAGTGGTGAACATATCCGTTTTAGCGTCAGCAAGCTCGGCAAGAGTAAGCACACAGCTTTCCTCCCCATCTCTGCCAATGTTGCGAACATATCCGCAAACGGTGTCGGGGCTTTTGTATCTGAGCATTATCTCACAAGCCCATTTAAGGTGATCGCTCCTTTTCTTCGAAGACGGATTATAAAGCGCCACGCACATATCAGCCATAGCCGCGCATTCAAGCCGCTTTTCGATTTTTTTCCTTGGCGTGAGCAGGTCTGAGAGACTTATAACAGCAAAATCATTTGTAAGAGGAGCGCCCAGAACAGCGCCGCCGCTGAGAGCCGCCGTGACCCCTGCAACAGGGATTATCTCCGTTTCGGGATATCTCTCCCACAGCTCATACGCAAGCCCTGCCATAGCGTAAACCGAGCAGTCACCGCTGCAAACAAGAGCCACATTCCTTTCCTGAGCCTCGGAAAGAGCATATTCCACACGCTCCCTCTCCTGCCTCATAGCAGTAGAGTAATATTCCTTATGGGGAAACTCTTTTCTGATAAGCTCCGTATAGACCGTATAACCCGTTATCAGACCGCAGTCCTCGATAGCATTTTTTGCCGCAAGAGTCATTCCGTCAATGCCGCCTGCACCAAACCCCACAATGTAAAGCTTCATAAAGCTCTCCTTTCAAAATCAGCCGAAACAGGAACAACGCCCACCGCACAGGTTACGCCATTACCCTTGACCTTCGGAACGATAATATCTCCTCCGCAGGCAGCAGCGCTTCTCTCGCACACATTGTCAACGCCAACAGTTTTTTTCACAAATTCGGAAGAAGAAAAAACACCTTCCGCCGCCGAAAGCTCCTCTGCCGTAAATGTCCGAAGCTCTGCACCGTATTTCTTTGCAAAAGAAATAATTGCAGGCTCGTCCTTTTTAATATCTACAGTAGCAAGAAAACGTATTCCCAAAGGCGATAAACCCGAATCTGAAAGCGTTTCGAGAATAAGCTTCTCAAGCTCATCGGGGTCGGCATTTTTCCGACAGCCTGCACCTATGACTAAATTTTTTGGTATCAGACTGAGTGTAATATCAAAAGGCTTTTTTTCCGCATAGTGACTTATGCATATCCCGTACTTATCATTTTTCCCGAGAAGTTCCTTTGGGATATTTTTTAACGGAATATCCGAATAAAGCCCGATGACCTCGCCTCTGAGAGAAGCCGCCGCAATAAGCTTTGCCGTCTCCATATCCATGATAGCAAGGTCATTTGCCTTTGCGAACATATCCGGAGAAAACCGTCCCGAATTGTCCGTAGCCGTTGTGATAACAGGCACAGCCCCGATACATTCCCCGATGATCTCCGCAAGCCTGTTGCCGCCGCCTATATGCCCCGACAGGAGAGATACCGCAAACCGTCCGCTGTCGTCTGCCGCAATTACCGCAGGGTCGGAAAGCTTTGACTTTACAAAGGGAGCAATTGCTCTGACCGCAATGCCGCAGGCACTGATAAATACAAGTGCGCCGAACTCCCCCCATATTTTTCCGGTAAGCCTGCCGATACTATCAAAGCATTCTCCCTCCGAAGCAGGATATTTTCCGAAGCAGAAGATTTTAACTTCAAATTCGGACGATAGCTTTTCCCGAATAGTCTCAGCGAGCCTGACGCCGTTTTCCGTAACGGTAATAACAGCGATATTCATATGGAAGCCTTTCTGTATTCGGTGGAAAATGCCTTGTCATAAAGCTTTGACAGGGAATAATCATCGCCTAAAAAATTTCCCACTGTAATAAGAGCGGTCTTTCGGATATCATTTTTTTGGGCAGTCTCCGCAAGAGTTCCCACCGTACAGCGGCATACCTTTTCATCGGGGTGAGTTGCCTTGTAAACAATGGCAGCAGGGGTATTTTCCGTATACCCCCCTCTTAAAAGCTCTGCGGAAAGCTCCGGAAGCATACCGGCGCTTAGAAAAATCACCATAGTCGAGCCATGCGCCGCAAGAGCGGAAATGCTCTCTCTGTCGGGAACAGCCGTCCGCCCCGCCATTCGTGTGATAATGACCGTCTGAGATACGTCGGGAAGAGTGTATTCAGCCTTTAAAGCCGCCGCCGCACCGCAGAAGGAGCTTACTCCGGGGCATATCTCATAGGCTATCCCCAGTCTGTCAAGGCAGTCCATCTGCTCGCGTACCGCCCCGTAAAGACAAGGATCGCCCGTATGAAGACGAACCGTCATTTTACTCTGACTTTCCGCCTCGGAAATTTTCTCAATGACCTGTTCAAGGGTCATATATGCACTGTTATAAAGCTCGCAGTCGGGACGGGCATAGTTTAAAAGCTCGGGATTTATGAGCGACCCCGCATAAATGATAACGTCAGCCTCTTCCAGCAGTTTTTTTCCTCTGAGAGTGATAAGATCTGCCGCACCGCAGCCTGCTCCCACAAAATTAACCATTTCCGTATTCCTCCGAAATAACCCGAATAAGCCGTTGTCCCTCTTCTGTAACTCCAAGCACGCCGTAAGCGTTTGAGAATATCAGCGCACCGATTTTTATCCGCCCCTTTGCTCTCGCGTCAAGGTAATACTGCACTCTGCCGCAAAAAATATTCATCGTCTCCTCAAGCTTGCCCTCTTTTTTTATGATATCTATCGCCCCATCTGTAACAGCGCACTTTGTGATATCAATAAGTGCCTCCCTGTCGCAGCCTGCAAGCAGTCCGCAGGTCACAAGCACCTCCATGCGCCCGTCAGCAGCAGCGGAATGAGTGTTCATTATCCCTGCTCCAAGCTTCACAAGCTTGCCCATATGGCCCACAATAAGAACGCTTTCAAACCCAAGCTCCATTGCAATGTCAACAGCTTCCCCGATAAAATTGCTGCATTTAACGCATTTCTCGGCAGCGCCGTGAATATATGCAGAAAGGAAGCTCTCGCCGTAATTTCCGGGAGTAATAACGAGATTTTTTATTCCCTCAGCCTTCCGCATATTTCCCTCCGCACGGATAGTGTCAATAAGCGCCGCCGTACTCATAGGCTCCACGATACCGCTTGTGCCGATAATGGAAATACCGCCTTCTATGCCCATACGGGGATTATAGGTTTTTTTGGCGATCTCCACACCCTCAGGAGCAAAAACCGTAATGCGAAAACCGCCTTTGTATTCGTACAGCTCGGCAATTTCCGTCACTGCCGCATTTATCATCTTCCTGGGAACGGTGTTTATGGCATAGTCCCCCACAGGACGGTCAAGCCCCGCCTTTGTGACGATTCCTATGCCCTCGCCGCCCACGATGTCAACTCCCGAAGAGATCTTCTCGGCTCTCGCATAAACAAGTATGCCGCTTGTGACATCGGGGTCATCGCCCCCGTCCTTTTTTACAGCACAGGAAGCAAAGCCCTCTCCCGATTTTTTATCGAGTATCTCAAGCTCCAGCCCAATTCCTTTCGGGGTCATAAGCGTAACCCTTTCGGGAAATTCGCCGCCCAGAAGAGCTTGTGCAGCCGCCTTAGCAGCCCCCGCAGCGCATGAGCCTGTGGTGTAGCCCAGTCTCAGCCTCTGACCGCCCTTTGAAACATATTCATCAAGCATTGTCCCACCATCACTTTACGATAAAAACGGTAAAATAGCTGCCTCTTTCGGGAACATCATTTATATCCGTATAGATCTTTTCATCGGGCATACCGCAGTCGGACACGGCAAAAAACGGACGGCTCTCAAGCACGGAGCGAAGCCTTTCGGAAATAACTCTCGGCTTCATAATTACCTTTGTGCCGCTCTGTTCCATAAGCTCGTCAAAATTATCTGCCGAAGCGGGAATAACGATAAGCGGCTCATTTCCGCTCACAAGAGGACTTCCGCATACCGAAGCCGCCGCACAGAAGCTTGTTACACCGGGTATCCACCTGCAGACATATCCGCTCTGCTTCACACGCTCCGAAATATATGAAAATGTGGAATAAACGGAAATATCCCCAAGGCAGAGCATAGCCACACTTTCACCCGATAAAAGCCTGCTGCATATATCCTCAGCTGCTTTCCCATGGCTCATTTCCCATTCGTTCCTGTCACGCGACATCGGAAAATCGTAAAAAACGATATCTTTTTCCGACATACTGACGACCTTCTCCGCAATTGACAGTGCAAGGGAGCTTTCCCCTTTTGTCCTTGGAACAGCAATGACTCTGCACTCTTCAATAGCCTTCACAGCCCCGAGGGTAATAAGCTCCGGGTCACCGGGGCCCACACTCACGCCAAATAAGATACCGCTCAAAAAAAACATCTCCCGCAGCGCATAATTTTCTAATATAATTGTAGCACAAATATGCTGATTTGTCAAGAGGTATATCTCATAAAAATGCAGAAAAAGGGCGCCGCACATTTGTGCAGCGCCCGAAATGGGGGAAGAAAATCATTCTTCGGTATTTTCGTCCTTAGCAAGCTCGATCTTGATAGAAGGCTCGCCGTTCTCGTCAACTACCTCAACGTTATCCTCGTGGTCAACGACTGTATCGGAAATTTCCTTTGTCTCCTCCACAGTCTCAACAGGCTCAGGTCTTTCGATCTTTGCGCCGCACTTGCCGCAGAAAGAGTTGTCGTCACCGACTTCCGCACCGCAGTTCTGACAGATAACAACGCCCTTGAGAGCACGAACCTTGTTTTTAAGATCTTCAACAGCTGCTTCCTTTTCGGAAACCTTGTCAAAAAGCTCCTTCATCTGCTCGCAGCAGGGATTTTCGCTGTTGTTCTTGTAGTACATCTTGCCGATCTCAAGGAAAAGATCGTTAAGCTCTCTTTCCTCGGTTGTGATCTTGAGATTAGCCTTAACAATGTCGGTGCCCTGCTTGGTCTTTTCGGTAACAGCCTTTCCGGTGTTGTTAAGAGTTTCAACAAATTTTTCAAACATAGTATTTTCCTCCTGATAAAATATTTTATAGTGAAGTGGTTGCTTTCTATGATTTAAGTATAACCTTATTTTTCCGTTCTGTCAACCACCTTCGGCAAATTCTCATTATATCAACACGTTTTTTAATCTGTTTTTAATACTAATCTTTAGTATAATGAGAATAAATATGCACGATATCCATTAACGGAAAACGCGCATATCTGATACATATTTTATTCTCCTGTAACCTCAATAGCATCCTTCTTGACCGACAGCTTGATGACCGAAGGCTCGCTGCCTGCATTTTCCACAATGATATCGGCTATCTTATCCTCGATATCCGTGCGGATAACGCTTCTGATGTCACGTGCGCCGAATTTCTTTCCGAAGGACTTTTCGGCGACAGCGTTCAGCACGCGCTTGTCATATTTAAGAGCAATGCCCTTTTCGGAAAGGGGGTCCTTCATTTCGGAAAGCATAAGTCCTGCTATCTCCGCGTAATTTTCCTTGGAAAGAGGACTGAAAACAACTATCTCGTCAACACGGCTCATAAATTCGGGCCTCAGGAACTCGGAAAGCGCCTTCATAGCCTTTTCCTTAGTTATCTCCTCTTCCGTTTTGTTAAATCCGAGACTTGTGGTCTTATCCGAGGAGCCTGCGTTTGATGTCATACAGATGATAGTGTTCTCAAAGTTCACCGACCTGCCCTGAGCGTCATTCACCTTGCCCTCGTCAAGTATCTGGAGCAGCAGGTTCATAATATCGGGGTGAGCCTTTTCTATCTCGTCAAAAAGCACTACCGAATAGGGGTGACGGCGCACCTTTTCCGTAAGCTGACCTGCCTCATCATAGCCCACATATCCCGGAGGAGAACCGATAAGGCGCGAAACAGCGTGTTTTTCCATATACTCGGTCATATCGAGACGGATAAGAGTATCGTTGCCGCTGAAAAGCTCGTCGTTTATCACCTTGACAAGCTCGGTCTTTCCCACTCCCGTAGGACCTACAAAGATAAAGGAGGCAGGTCTGCGGCGCTTTGAAAGCTGGGCGCGTGAACGTCTGATCGCCTTTGCGGCAAGCTCCACAGCCTTATCCTGACCGATTATCCGCTTTTTCATAGAGCTTTCGAGAGAAGCAAGCTTTTTAAGCTCCGTCTCCTCGATCTTGTTTGCGGGGATACCCGTCCAAAGCTCGATAACTCTTGCCAGATCCTGCTCGGTAACGTTTATATTGGATATCTTTTTCGTGAGAGCATCAAGCTCATTCTGTTCTCTGATAAGCTGAGATTTTTTCTCTGCAAGAGCCTCAAAATCAGGCTCGTCACCGTCCTCGAGAGATTTTATCTCAGTTTCCAGAGCAGCGACCTCCGCAGTTTTCTTCTTATGCTTAGCAAGCTCAGCGCTGGAAATGCTCCTGTTTGCGCAGGCTTCATCCAGCAGATCAATAGCCTTGTCGGGAAGATATCTGTCATTTATATATCTCTCGGAAAGAACAGCACAGAGCCTGATAAGCTCATCGCTTATCTTGACCTTGTGATGCTCCTCGTAATAATGCTTTATGCCCTTTAATACCTCGACCGTGTCCTCCACAGTGGGCTCATTTACGGTAACAGGCTGGAAGCGTCTCTCAAGAGCGCTGTCCTTTTCGATATATTTTCTGTATTCCTTAAAGGTGGTGGCGCCAATCACCTGAACCTCGCCTCGGCTGAGAGGGGGCTTCAGAATGTTCGCGGCATTCATGGAAGAGCCTTCGCTGTCTCCTGCGCCTACGATATTGTGTATCTCGTCAATAAAGAGGATAATGTTGCCCTCAGCCTTGACCTCGTCAACCAGACCCTTCATACGGCTCTCAAACTGACCTCTAAACTGTGTTCCTGCCACAAGAGCGGTAAGGTCGAGCAGGAAAACCTCCTTGTCTGCCAGCTGAAAGGGCACCTCTCCCGCGGCGATCTTCTGAGCAAGACCCTCTGCAATTGCAGTTTTTCCAACGCCCGGCTCGCCTATAAGACAGGGATTATTTTTCTGTCTGCGGCAGAGTATCTGAATAGTGCGTGCAATTTCCTTGTCTCTGCCGATAATGGTATCAAGCTTGCCCTCTTTTGCACGGGCGGTGAGGTCGGTGCAGAAGGAGGAAAGAAATTTTCTCTTTTTATTTCTGCCCTCTTTGCCTTCCCTGCCGTTTTTTATTCTTTCGCGGCGCTCGGAGGCTTCCGAAACGGAGTCTGCCGCATTGTTCTTTTCGGTCGGAGCCTTGTTATCATTCTGACCGCCGCCGAAAAGCGCATTGAAAAATCCGGGCAGAGAATTAGTACCGCCCTGATTGAACATCTCCATATCAAAGCTGTCCTTTACGCCGCTCATAGCGTCGGCAAATTCCTCTATATCGTCATCGGTAACGCCCATCTGGTCCATATATTCCTTTATCTGGGGCACATTAAGCTCACGGGCGCAGACAAGGCAGAGTCCCTCATTGCGCTTTTCGCTGCCCTGCATTGAGGTGATGAAAACCATAGCCTCTCTTTTTTTGCATCTGCTGCAAAGCATTAAATCAATCCTTTCCGCCCGAAAACGTCGGACAATGAAAAAATAATCCTCTATCAGTTCAGAAAATCAAGACCCTTTGCAAGCTCATAAAGCCTGCCGAAGAATAACGTATCCGAAAAAATATCTTCATTCAAATATGTCATACCGCCTGTAAAGCGAATGATAAGAACTATGAGAATAACCGCCGCAGCAAGCACCGCAGCTCCCACCGCCGCGCCCAGAACGCCTCCGAGAAGGGAGTCGCAGGCTTTTACAGGCTCTATCTTTCTGACAATGAGAATAATATTCACAATAATTTTCAGCACAATGTTCACCGCAGTAAAGACCGCAGCCCATACCACAGCGCTTATCATTCTTATAGCCGCAGGACGGACAAGGGTATTCTCAATATAATCAGCAGTCCCCTCAGTCTGTGAGCTTTCGGACTTTATGCCGAACAAATCGTAAACTATCGCCTCCGGGACCTTTTCATCGGTAAGGATATCCTCCACCGAGCTTTTCGAGACCTTGAGCCCAAGGGGAAGCCTGCTGTTTATTTCATCGGCGACCAGACCGCTGTACTGCGAAGCTATCTCTTCTATTTTAGCACGAAAATCGGGATTAGTCAAGAGGGTACTTATGTCTATTCCCAGATATGAGTAAGCCATGGATAACTGACTTCTCAGTTCTTCATCATCTGTGCTGAGATAATCCTTCACTATCTGCTTGAGCTCCTCCGACCCGCCCAGATTATCGTCAATGAAGCGGTCTGCGGACTGTTCAGCTTCATCCTTGAGCTTCCTTGCCGCTTCATCTCTGGCTTTGATGACAGCATTGTCAATATGCTCTCCGATGGACTCGGCAAAATAATCATCGTAAATTTTTGAAGTCACGGGATAGGAGGAGCAGGCTGCAGCCGCCGAAAAAGCAATTATAAGGCAAATAAGGCTCAGCACCGTCCTCAGGACGCCCCTCTTGAAGCCCCGTCCTATAAAAGCGATAAGAATAATTGCCGCAGCAATATCATAAATATATGGGATCATTATTAAATAAGTTCACCTCTGACCGGAATGCTCAGCCGCTGTAGCTTATGCGGTTAACGCTGTCATAGCCCAGCAGGAATATGTATTTTCCGCATTTGCAGAAATCGTCGTAATCGTCCTCAAGAAGTATCTGACCTCCGAGGACGCCGTCCGAGCTGTAGATGTCAATGCCCGAATCATTTAAAATGCAGACCTGGGAATTGCCCGAATAAACCTTTTTAGCCTCCGCGTCCAGAACGGTAACAACGGGAGAAGCGCCGTCAGAGCCGCTGAAAGAAATAAGCTTTGTCCTTCTCAGGTCGGTATTTTCTGTAATGACCGCCGAAATGTTTCCCGAGGTGTCGTAATCGGTGATGGGGTCGCTGTAAACATACTCAGACGTAAGAACACCGTCCCTTGTAAAGCCCGCAGTCATAGTGTCCCCTATCATGATTATGCCGTCGTCCGTAAATTTAACGTCAAGAGCAAGGGTAGGAACGCTGTCGCTTTCCCACATAGGCTCCGTATCGTTGAAATCAAACCTCTTCATCTTTGAAATGAGCTGACCGCCCTCCGCAGTCAGTACGGTAATAACGCAGCCGCTGCTGTTTTCATTGAAGGTCACATCAATAATACGGCTGTCATAGCTGAAATATGTGAATATCGGATCGCCGCTCGGGTCATAAATTTTGAGCATAGCAAGATACTTGTCGGACCTGGTAACGACCGCAGCATAATCCGATTTTGAAAGCTCGGCGATGTAGATAACATCATCTGCAGTTTTTGTGTAAATATTCTTATATTTGCTCTCCAGACTGAATTCTCTTCCGCCCTCGTCGTAAATAAGCGCCTTTGAGCCCGAAACGCAGAGAATGGGATTTGCATAGGTGTGCTGGCGCTCATTCATGACCTTTCCGTCAACGCTGTAAACGTGAAAGCGGGACTCGTCCAGCAGAGCGAGAGACCCGTCCATATCCATAAGCTGAAATCCCGAGCCGCCCTCGACCTTCAGCGGGAACTTTCCCTCGGACAGGTCAGCCGTGCCCTCAGAAGAAATATTCTCGGGGATAGAAGTCATTATCCCCTTGAAATAAGGCAGCCACATATCCTTTGTAAAAGCAGCCACCAGCACAGCGCCGCAGAGCAGAAGAATTACGAACACCTTAATAAGCATATTCTTGGTCTGCTTCGCCTGTCTTTTTTTTCTAAGCTCAGAAATATCAGTAACGGGCATAAAGTTCCCTCCTCAGTCATAAAAAACGCGGTTTAAATAAAGTCCGCAGGGCTTTGCGGTCACTCCCGCAAGCTCTCTGTCCCTGCTCTCGATAATTTTCGGGATATCCTCGGGCGATATCCGTCCCTCACTCACGTATATAAGCGTGCCTGCAATTATCCTCACCATATTGTAAAGAAATCCGTCTCCCCTGACGGTAAGGATAACAAGGTCTCCCTCACGTTTTACTTCACATAGCGAAACTGTGCGCACAGTATTTTCCTTAACTCCCAAAGCACCGCAGAAGGAGAGGAAATCGTGAGTGCCTTCTATATATTTCCCCGCCCTGTTCATCTTATCAACATCAAGCTCATAGGGATAATGGAGAGCAAGCTCATCAAGGAACGGGTCCCTCACGCTTCGGTTAAGTATCTTGTAGATGTACTCCTTTCCCCTGCATGAATATCTTGCGTGAAAATCCGCAGATACCTCTTCGCAGTCAAGCACAGCTATATCGTTTGGCAGCAAGCTGTTCATTCCGCGGATAATATTATTGCAGGGAATGGAGTGTTCAGTCAGAAAGGAGAAAAAATACTCATTTGCGTGAACTCCCGTATCCGTCCGCGAGCAGCCGTTGATCTTTACCTCGGAAGCCGTAAGACGGGAAAGCCTGTCCTCAAGGACATTCTGAACGGACAGGGCATTTTCCTGCCGCTGAAAGCCGTGATATGCCGCACCGTTGTATGCAATTTTGACCTTGATATTGCGGACTGACAAGCCTCACGCCTCCCTTTGTATCATAAAATAACTCTGCCCATATCTATTATCATAACGCCGCATAAGAACAGCAGCGACAGGCACAGCGCCGCATAATCCGAGCCGCCCGAAACCAGCGATTTAAGCTTAGTGCGTCCCTCTCCGCCGTTATAGCAGCGGCATTCCATTGCCAGCGCCAGCTCCTCTGCTCTTCTGAAGGAGGACACGAACAAGGGAATGATGATAGGCACCAGAGCCTTTGCGCGCTCAATAAGCGTTCCGCTGTCCATATCCGCGCCTCTTGCCTTCTGAGCGGACATTATCTTGTCCGTTTCCTCGATAAGGGTGGGGATAAATCTCAGAGCGATGGTCATCATCATTGCAAGCTCATGAACGGGGAAATGGAGCTTTCCCAGGGGCTTGAGCATCTGCTCGATAGCGTCTGTAAGCACGATGGGCGACGTGGTGTAGGTAAGCAGCGATGAACCGCAGATAAGTGCGATAAGTCTTATTATCATATATCCGGAGGTAATAAGGCCGTTATCCGTTATGCGAATTTTCCATATCTGAAAGACCGTCACGCCGTCAATAAAGAAAATATTCAGCACCGATGTAAATATTATGATAGGCACGATGGGCTTCATACTTTTGAGAATAAGCTTCGGGGACAGCTTTGAAGCCGCAAAAGCTATAACAAAAAATAAAAACGCTAAACCCAGCGACAAAAAGCTGTCAGCGGAAAATATCATCACGATAAAGACCGCCGTTATCACTATTTTAAAACGCGCGTCAAGTTTGTGAACAGCAGAGTCCATAGGAAAATACTGTCCGATGGTGATATCTTTAAGCATTTTCAAGTCCTCCTCTGCCGTGAGCCTCAAGGTATTCGTTTATGGTCTTGAGCGCAAATTCGACCGTATAAACGTCCCCTCTTATGTCAATGCCCTTCTTGCGCAGGAGCCCGAATATCTTTGTTATCTGAGGAACGGAAAGCCCCACGGAAGCTATCTCCTCCGCCCTTGCAAATACCGCAGGGGGCGTATCGTAGCACAGCACCTCGCCCTTGTTCATAACAAGAATTTTGCTTGCAAACCGTGCAACGTCCTCCATACTGTGTGAGACAAGCATGACCGTGGATCTGGTTTCGGCATGATAGCGCTTTATCTGCCCGAGTATGGTCTCTCTGCCTCTGGGGTCAAGACCTGCCGTAGGCTCGTCAAGTATAAGCACCTTGGGACGCATTGCCATAACGCCTGCAATGGCGACGCGCCTCTTCTGACCGCCCGAAAGCTCAAAGGGAGATTTTTTCAGAAGCTCGGGGCTTATCCCCACAAGCTCCGCAGTCTCTCTCACGCGCCTGTCTATCTCCTTTTCGTCAAGCCCCATATTCTTGGGACCGAAAGCAATGTCCTTGTAGACCGTGTCCTCGAATATCTGATATTCGGGGTACTGAAAGACCAGCCCCACCTTAAAACGGATATCCCGAAGCTTCACGTCCTTGCTCCAGATATCCGTTCCGTCAATAAGCACCCTGCCCGAGGTAGGCTTGATGAGACCGTTGAAATGCTGGATAAGGGTAGACTTGCCCGAGCCTGTGTGCCCGATAACGCCCACAAGCTCGCCCTCCTCGATCTCAAGGTCAACATTATTCACCGCAGTCTTTTCAAAGGGCGTCCCCTGACTGTAGGTGTAGGTGAGTTTTTCAGCTTTGATTATAGACATTTTAATTACCATTCCTTTTTTGAGAGTTTTGTGGTTTCCGCAGGAAATCTTTGGTGGGACCAAAGAAACAAAACTCGGTGTGAAAATCAAAGATTTTCACACATTCCTCCGAATTTAAAATACATTTCCGAAAAACGGATAATGTTTTCTTGTCCGATAAATTATTTGCCCTTCATCTGAGAAAGAGCATAAAGATCAGTGAACATAAACAGCGATAATACCGAATACAATATTGCTTTTTTCTTGCTGATGGTTCCCTCTCTGCACAAAGCAATGGCAGAACTTATTCCCCCGTATGCGGCAATGCAGTAAAGAACTCCGAAAAGAGCTGAAAATATTATCAGAAGATTTATGAGCGGAAGACAGGTCGCCGCAAAGCTGATGCCGACAATTGCTATAAACAAGGGAACAAAGACTATCACAATAACAAAGCCTATGCAAAAGGCAAACAGTGATAATAACAAAACAATTGCCGTACTGTAAGCAAATGTACCGATAAGATAAACACATACAAATGCTGCAAGTACAAGGGCAATGACCGCAGCAGGTATAGCTATTGCTGCAGAGGTCATACCCAGCTTCAGATGGTCATCGGAATAACCTTTTTTTCTGCTGTGACGCATAAACCGCACCGCCCCGATGACAGAAACCATAAGCTCGGGAACAGCGATAAGAAGGCACAGAAACATATACAGCATTTTTCCGCCCGAGCCGTCACCCAATTCAAGATCGGGCTTAACGCCGAACATAACAGCCGATGAAATTCCTGCCGCAAGAGCATGAAGGACGGGAAAAGCAAGGTATATCCGACCTGTGCCGATATAATCTCTGTTCAGCTTTCCGCTGCAGTCGGCAATGAAATATCCCACGGCACCGACAGTAATGATGAGCGAAATAATTACCGCAGCCAACTAAGTACACCTCCTTACTCGGTTTTAAGCGATCTGTAAGCAATTATTGCCAGAGCGATAAGAGCAATGATATTGACCGCAGGTATCAGCATAAGGAAGAGATACACCACACATTTGAGAAGCGAGAATACACCCTTGCCGAGAAGCGAAACCAGCATCCATACCCCCGCAATGATGCAGACAGCCGCCGCAATGCACATAAACAGCAGTATGCCTACTCCCGAAAAGAGCGAGAAAACAGTAATGCCCGCAACAATAAGAAGAGCAATAAGAGAAATAAGCGTTAAGATCATCATATAAATAATCCCCTTTCAGAATATCAGCCTTTGGCTGTAGTATTATAATACCGCATATTCCTTAAATCTGCGCTGAAAAAGGATTAGAATATGATTAAAACTTAATTTCCCAGAAGAAGCCTTTCAAGATAAACGGCGCATTCTTCCTCGCTGATTATATGAGTGTCAGCGTCCTTTCTGCCGTTTTTGCGAAGCAGATACATAAGCTGAGTGGACTGAGGAACATCAAGCCCCACCTCTCTGAGCTTTTCCACGTGGGAGAACACCTCTGACGGCGTATCATCGAGAATGACCTTTCCGCCGTCCATGACAACCACTCTGTCCGCCTGCGCCGCCTCGTCCATATAATGGGTGATAAGCACAATTGTAACGCCGTTTTCACGGTTAAGGCGCTTTACAGTCTTCATTACCTCCCGTCGCCCGGCAGGGTCGAGCATTGCAGTCGGCTCGTCAAGAACGATGCAGTCGGGCTTCATAGCGATTATTCCCGCAATAGCCACCCTCTGCTTCTGACCGCCGGAGAGCTGTGAAGGAGAATGCTCCCTGTACTCGTACATTCCCACAGCCTTCAGCGCCTCGTCAACTCTCACGCGCATTTCATCGGGCTCAACGCCCATATTTTCAAGAGCGAAAGCCACGTCCTCCTCGACCACCGAAGCCACTATCTGATTATCGGGGTTCTGAAATACCATTCCGATGTGCTTTCTGATATCAAAAAGCCTGCTTTCATCGGCAGTGTCAAAGCCTGCCGCAGTTACTTTTCCTCCGCAGGGCAGAAGTATAGCATTGGTGTGCTTTGCAAAAGTTGATTTTCCGCAGCCGTTGTGACCGAGAATAACGGTAAAGCTGCCCTTCTCGATACTAAGGTCCAGATCCTCGAAAACAAGTACCTTATTATCCTCCTGCCCGTTATCCTGCTCCTCCTCTGAAGGCTCGGAGTAATAGAACATCAGATTTTTTGCAGAGATTATATTATCCATATGAGCCTCCGTTTATTTCCCGGCAACAAATATTGCCGTAGAGCCGCAGGGCAGGGCGTATTTTCCCGTTTCCACAGGGAGACCAATATCGTCCGCCGAAACGGTGCCCCTATATTTCTCGCCCACGGTCTCACCGATAATATAAGCCATTACCGAGGGAGAAAGCCCCGTGGTATAGCTGTTTAGGAGAAAGAAAAGAGGGTCGTCACTGAGAACGCCTGTGCAGAGCTTTACAAGGTCGTAAATGCAGTCCTCAAGCTTCCATACCTCCTGATTTGGTCCTCTGCCATAGGAGGGCGGGTCCATTATCACAGCGTCATACTTCCTGCCGCGCTTTATCTCACGGGCAACGAATTTCTCGCAGTCGTCCACTATCCAGCGCACAGGTCTGTCCGAAAGTCCCGATGAAGCGGCATTGTCCCTTGCCCACTGGACCATTCCCTTTGAAGCGTCCACATGGCATACCGAAGCGCCCGCCGCTGCACAGGCAAGGGTCGCTCCTCCCGTATAGGCAAAGAGATTAAGAACGTTTACCTCCCTGCCCTCACTTATCCTTTTTCTGATAAGCTCGGAAGTAAACTCCCAGTTAACAGCCTGCTCGGGGAAAAGCCCCGTATGCTTGAAGCCTGTGGGACGGATATTGAAAACAAGCTTCTCCCCTATTCCCATCTCATAGGAGATCTGCCAGCTCTCGGGCAGCTTCTTTGCAAAGCTCCACTGACCGCCGCCCTTGTCCGAGCGGTAATAATGACCGTCCGCCTTATCCCAGACGGGGGACTTTTTTTCGGTTTTCCATATGACCTGGGGGTCGGGGCGTACAAGGGAATATCTGCCCCAATATTCAAGCTTTTCCGAACAGGAACAGTCGATAAGCCTGTAATCTGTCCATCTGTCAGCAATTCTCATTAAAACATGATCCTTTCATAAACTTATACTATAGCAAGACACAGAAATAGACTGACAAAAGGAGGCGAGTGAAAAGCTTGAAGAGTTAGGAACGAACCCGCAGGCAGGCTTGCCGCCTGTCAAGGGTGAGTGACGACACTATTCAAGCTTTGAACCGCCGAACTTGGCAGGATATTTTTGTGGATTGCTATAATAACCAAATGTTCTATGGATAAAGACGGTGGATAGAATACGACAAATCAAGGAAAACGACCGCAGGCATATGTCAAGCGAAGCTTGACACCGGCAAGGGAGTTTGACGCAGAGTTGGCGTATTATAGCCGCTGTATTTTGTCCATAGGTTAATTGGTTATTAGTATTAATGTACGGGGCAGAGCCTTTTCACAGCTTCGGCTATCTCCAGAGCCATACTGTTTACAGCGTCGAACCGCCTGCCCTCAACGCTTACTCGGATAACAGGCTCGGTCGGATTTTCCCTTACGATTATCCTGCCAAAGTCTCCAAGCTCTCTCTCCTTTTTCTCGATAAGCTCCTCAAGCTCGGGTATATTTTTCCATACCTCACGCCACCTGTCGGAGATCTTGACATTTATTGCCACCTGAGGATATCTCTCCATTACCGAGCAGAGCTGTCCGAGAGTTTTTCCCGAGCGCTTCACCGCCGATAACAGCAGCACAGCGGTAAGCAGACCATCGCTTTCGGGGCTGATATCTCCGAAAAGGATATTTCCCGACTGCTCTCCGCCGAGAGAAAATCCCCCTGCAAGCATTTTTTCGGTTATGTATTTGCCGCCAGCCTTTGTTACAACTGGTCTTATCCCTGTTTCCTCGGCGAAAACGGAAAATCCCAGATTTGCCGAAGCGGAAACCACGGCAGAGTTGTTTGCAAGAACGCCTCTTTCCCGCATATCCTTTGCAAACACGGCAAGGAGCTTTTCTCCGTCTGCTGTAACGCCTTTCTCGTCGACGGCAAGACATTTTGCTCCAAAGCCGTCAAAGGCAAGCCCGAGGTCGCATTTTTTATTTCTCACAAATTCCGCAAGAGTTTCCATATGAGAAATTCCGCAGTCCTTGTTTATGTTATCGCCGTCGGGGTCGCAGTTTAAAAGATATACCTTTGCTCCGAGAGCGGAAAACAGCTTCTCTGCGGCAGCAAACACTGCTCCGTTTGCACAGTCGGCGGCAACGGTCATACCCGAAAGCTCCGAGCCGCAGTTTCTGAGGATATGACCGATGTATTCGGATATCACGTCATCTATCTCCGATATGCTGCCGAAGGCTTCCGTTTTTTCGCTGTGAGTGCAGAGCTTTTCATTTATCTTTTCGCTTATATCCTCGGATATTCTCCGCCCGTCCGAGCCGTAAATGCTGAAGCCGCAGTATCCTCTGCCTTTGTCGGGATCGCCGGTCATGATAAAGCCGTCAGCCCCGATTTTTTTTACAAGATAAGCCCCCGCAGGCTGAGGTATGACCCCAAGGCTTGTAACGTCCTTCCCGGCAGACAGGATACCTGCCGTCAGAGCCGCTTCATACGCCCGGGACGAACGCCTTGTATCCCTTCCCACAAGGAGCCTGCCGCCGTTTTTCCCGCAGAGAACATCTGCGGCAGCTCTTCCGAGCCTTAATGCAGCTTCGCAGGAAATATCCCCTGACAATGCGAAGAAATCCCCCTCGGGACCTAATGATATGCTCATAATATTTTGCAGTCTCCTTGAAATTATTCAAACATTGAGGTCTGTCCCTCGGGAACGTTATAGCCCATATGCTTGTATGCAAGAGCGGTGGCGCATCTGCCTCTGGGGGTGCGCGAAATGAACCCCAGCTGCATAAGATACGGCTCGCATACGTCCTCAAGCGTAACAGACTCCTCGCCTATTGCCGAAGCCAGGGTCTCAAGCCCCGCAGGGCCTCCTCCGTAGCCCTTGATAAGCATATTGAGAAAGCGCTTGTCAAGGCTGTCAAGTCCCAGAGAGTCTATCTCCATACGGTCAAGAGCTATCGCGGCGATCTCACCGTTTATCCTTCCCTGTCCGATGACCTCGGCAAAGTCGCGGACGCGCTTTAAGAGCCTGTTGGCAATTCGTGGAGTTCCGCGGGAGCGCTTTGCTATCTCCGCCGCTCCGTCATTGTCGCAGGCAATGCCAAGTATTACGGCGCTTCGCATGATAATATCCGAAAGCTGCTCGTTGGAATACAGCTCAAGGCGCTGTATGATGCCAAATCTGTCTCTCAGGGGAGCTGTAAGCTGACCTGCCCTTGTGGTGGCGCCAACGAGGGTAAAGCGGTGAAGATCAACCTTGAGAGACCTTGCGGAGGGACCCTTCCCCACAACGATATCCAAGGCAAAATCCTCCATAGCGGGATAAAGTATCTCCTCGATGGCACGGGAAAGTCTGTGTATCTCGTCGATAAACAGCACATCTCCCTCGGAAAGATTTGTAAGCAGCGCCGCCAGATCTCCGGGCTTTTCGATAGCGGGACCCGAGGTAGTTCGTATATTTACGCCCATTTCGTGGGCGATTATGGTTGAAAGAGTGGTCTTTCCAAGTCCCGGAGGACCATAGAGCAGAACATGGTCAAGAGACTCGTTTCTCTGCCTTGCAGCCTTGATGTAGACAGCAAGATTTTCCTTGACCTTGTCCTGACCGATGTATTCGTTCAGGGTCTTGGGTCTAAGGGAATAATCTATATCATCATCTGAGGGCATAGCCTCGGGCGAGACCATGCGCTCCTCAAGATCAAGCTCCATATCGCTTTGTTCCAGCAAGCTAAAGTCATTCCTTTCAGTTAACTATCATATCCTTACCGTCAAAGGATACAGGTGCAATATTTTCAGTAAAAGGCCGTTTCCACCTTGATGTCTGCTTTGTTGGGATTATGCACAGGGGCAGGCACATTTCGTCGGAGGTGATACCGCCCGAGCCTGCCTTGTCGGGAGAGCGGTGCTTCTGATTTAACGCTCTGAAGGTCAGAGACTTGTCACCCATTGCAAAGGCAACGTAATCACCGAGGAAATCGTATATCCTCTTATTGTTCTTGCCCACGCCGAAAAGCTCTCGTCTGAGAATGTCGCTTCGGCTCATAAGATGGAAATCCTCGGAGAGATCTCTTGCAAAAAGCTTTTCAAAATCGGTGCGGCAGTCGGATTTTACATAAAAATTCACAGCCCGTCCGCCGAATACAGGGGGCATAAGCAGGCAGTCGCACAGCTCATACTTGAGATTGAGCATAATTTCCGAGGAAATATCCGTCATTCCGTATGCCGATGTAACGATAAGCAGGGTGTCGGTCATACTTTTTGACAGACCGTTCACCGTATCGTTTATATCCCTGATAATGCCCTTGACCTCGTCGCTTTCGCAGCCGGATTTTGCCGCAGCGTCACGGGGAGCGTTCCACTGAACATAGGTGAAGGTATTCTGGTCGGTCTCGGCAATTTTTTTGATAAGCTCGAACATTCGCTTGGGATTGTCGGCTGTTTTATGATAGCTTTTGTTTTCGGCTATCTTCACTCCGGGCATTGCAATGGAGAAGGGCTGTACCGAGCCGATTATGGAGCCTGCTATCTCCCCGAAGATGTTTTCAAAGGGGAGGATAAAATCGGCGGCATTTGCTACCGAAACGGGCTGAGACGAATAGGGGTCAAGGTTTGAGGAAAGCTCAGCCGTGCGGCAGAACTCCTTGAAAAACATAGTCTGCCCCAGCCTGCAGTGCTCATTGGGATAAAGCCCCGAGATACAGCTGACCTCCGCCGCCGCAGGGTATGATGGGCATACCGCTGTAAGCTGCTCGGACATCTTTTTTATAAGGATATCCGAGGGCTTTAAGGACGCTCTGAGCATATTCTCCCCCGCTCCGCAAAGCACTATCAGCACAACGTTCTTGTACATTCTGTTAAGCTCGTTGTCCAGCTTTTCGATAGACGGAACATTTGAGGGTATACGGTAAAACTTCTTAACGGACGATATTACATTGACCGGGCATTTTTTATAATTCGGAAAAACAAGCACAAAAACCAGTCCTTATTTAAATTTTGCCAGTCCTTTGAGAGCAAGACGGATAAGCTCCTCGGGAGAAAGAGACGGGTCAAGCTTTGAAACAGCACTCTCCGCCTCCGCCTGGGTGTATCCCAGCACAAGAAGTGCGTCCACAGCTTCGGAAGCGGCTCCGCCCGATATGAATGCCTTGTTTACAGGTCCCGAAGGTATGGTCTGAGTAAAATTCATCTGCTCCTTGGATATCTTGTCTTTAAGCTCGAGCACGATACGCTGAGCCATTTTAGGTCCAATTCCCTTGACCTTTGTAAGCTGCTTGAAGTCTCCCGTTGCAACAGCAAGGGCGAAATTATTCGGGTCGATATCTGACAGAATGGAAAGAGCAGCCTTGGGGCCTACTCCCGAAACGCCCAGCAGCATTTTAAAGCAGCCAAGCTCCCTTTTGTCGTAAAAGCCGAAAAGCTCCGTGCCGTCCTCCCTCACCTGTAAATAGGTGTAGAGAATGACCTCGTCGCCGATATTTCCGAGAGAAGCAAGAGTGTTGTAGGTGGTGCGGCAGCCGTAGCCCACGCCTGCACATTCCACAACAGCAAGTCCCGCTTCCTTTATAATTAGCGTTCCTCTCACGCTGTATATCATAAGTTACATTCCTTTCCTTATCCGATGCTTATGGCAGATGATGAGTGTCCGTGACAAATTGCAAGAGCAAGTGCGTCGGCGGTGTCATCGGGCTTCGGCACTCTTGCGAGACCGAGGATGCTCCTTGTCATCTCCATAACCTGCTTTTTCTCCGCTCTGCCATAGCCTACAACGGACTGCTTCACCTGCAAAGGCGTATATTCATAGATCGGTATACCGCTTTCTGCCGCCGCAAGAACGATAACTCCCCTTGCCTGAGCCACATCGATGCCTGTTTTCTGATTGGTGTTGAAAAAAAGCTTTTCAATGCTCATAGCGTCGGGCTTGTACTTGCTTATCACAGTTTTCATATCGTTGTAAATATCCAGCAGTCTCAGAGGGAAATCTGCCCCTGCTTCGGTGGTGATAGCTCCATAGCCCTTGGGCTTGAAGGTGTAGCCGTCATAATCCAGAATACCATAGCCTACAATGGCATAGCCCGGGTCTATTCCGAGAATTATCAAATAAGCACGCTCCTTGATAGCTTTTTCATAGTTATCTTTTATTATAGCACAAATCTTTCCTCTATGCAACCCCTTTGAGGGATATTCGGATAATTTTTTCCGAAGCAAAAATCAGCAAAAGGATACCGCAGAGATACGATATCCTTTCAAGGCTTATGTATTATTGTATCTTTTAAGGAACTGCTTTGTACGCTCGTTTTCCGATTTTTCAAAGACCTCTTCGGGGGTGCCGTTTTCGATGATAACACCCTTGTCCATGAAGATGACCCTGTCGGAGACCTCCTTTGCAAAAGCCATTTCGTGGGTAACTATGACCATTGTCATCTGCTCCTCGGCAAGGCTTCGGATAACTTTAAGTATCTCCCCGGTAAGCTCGGGGTCGAGAGCTGAGGTCGGCTCGTCAAAAAACAGCATTTCGGGACTGAGCGCAAGTGCCCTCGCAATGGAAACTCTCTGCTGCTGACCGCCGGAAAGATTGCAGGGATATTCATTTGCCTTTGAGGAAAGCCCCATTTTTCCAAGAAGCTCCATAGCCTTCTCCTCGGCAGCCTTTTTGTCCATTCCCAGAACGCAAACGGGAGCTTCTGTAATGTTTCTGAGCACCGAAAAATGAGGGAACAGGTTAAAATTCTGAAACACAAGCCCTATTTTGAGACGGACATTTCTCAGCGTCTTTGCGTCGGCGTAAACAGCCTTGCCGTCCTCTCCGCAAGTTATCATAGGCGTACCGCATATGGAAATAGAGCCGCCGTCCGCCTTTTCAAGCTGATTGACAATTCTGAGCAGAGTGGATTTTCCGCTTCCCGATGGACCGATTATGGACACAGCCTGTCCCTTTTCCACCGAGAAGGAAATGTCTTTGAGCACCTCCACCTTGCCGAAGCTTTTTGAGATATTTTTTATTTCAAGCATTGACATAACAAATATCCTTTCCCGTTACCTGTAGTAATTGAGCTTTTTCTCGATCAAGGAGAAAAGGAATGTGAGCACCGTTGCAAGGACGAAATAGAAAACGCCTGCAATGATAAGCGGAACAAGGGAGCTGTAAACCTGCATCTGCTGACGAGCCTTGAGAGTTATCTCCGCATAGGCGACCACATTTGCAATAGAAGTGTCCTTTACAAGGGTAATGACCTCATTTGAAGAGGCGGGAACTATCCTTTTTACCACCTGTGGCAGTATTATTCTGAAAAAGGTCTGGGATCTTGTAAATCCCAGCGCCGCAGCAGCCTCATACTGTCCCTTGGGAATGGACTCGATGCCCCCTCGGAATATCTCGGCAAAATACGCCGCATAGTTGAGCGAGAACGCCGCCAGCACGGCATAGAACATATAATTTTCGCTTCGTATGTCTATCCCCGCAAGTATGGAGGCGATGGGACCGGGCAGTCCCTCCGCAAGCTTTAAGTAAGGGATTATGTAATAAACCGCAATTACCTGAAGCATAAGAGGAGTTCCTCTCATTATCAGGATATAGACATTTGTAAGCCAGGATATAGGCTTAAATCGGCACATTTTCAGCACAGCGGCTATCATACCGAGGGGAATGGAGAAAAGCAGAGTGAAGCCGAAAACCTTCAGCGTCGGAACAAGATAATTGAGCAATATACCTGTGACATTTAAAATATCCTCGGTGGTCATTTTATAATCAATCCTTTCGGGACAAAAGCAATATCTATTTTATTATATCAGATTTTTCCTCACAATGCAACATTTTTGCAAAGGAAAATTTTTAGGGGCAACAAATTCTGATTGACTTTTTTGTAGAAATATGCTAAAATAAAATGGTACATTTTTATCTGAAAGGCGGAAGTTATCTTGAAGCTTATTACTTTTTTATACAATTCACAGGAAATAGTCGGAGCTATCACCCCCGACGGACAGAAAGCAGTTCCCTGCTCGGAGCTTGGAGCCGATTATCCCGATATGGAGACCCTTGCTTCTCATATCAGCGATGAGGAGCTTTTCGGTATGAAAGAAAAGCTTGCAGGCTTTAACGGCGGTATCCCTTTGTCCGAGGTTAAGATCCTTGCTCCCGTTCCCCGTCCTTCGCGGGATATAATCTGTCTCGGGGTCAATTTCAAGGACCACGCAGAGGAAAGCGTGGGTGTTATGGGTGCAGAATACGGCGGAGAAAGAAAATATCCCATTTACTTTGCAAAGCACGTTAACGAAGCCGTTCCCTGCGGCGATCATATCAACGGTCATTTTGACATTGTCACCGAGCTTGACTACGAGGCTGAGATGGCGTTTATCGTCAGAAAGGACGCTGTGAACGTCAAAGCGGAAAATGCGGGAGAATACGTGTTCGGCTACACCATAATGAACGATGTCAGCGCACGGTGCATACAAATGAGACACAAGCAGTGGTTCAGAGGAAAAAGCTTTGACGGCTTTGCTCCTATGGGTCCCTGCCTTGTTACCGCCGACGAGTTTGAGTTTCCTCCAGAGCTTGATATTTCCTGCAAGGTCAATGGCGAACTGAGACAGAAGAGCAACACTGCCCTTTATATCCACAATATCCCCTATGCCCTTGAGGAGCTTTCAATCGGAATGGTCATAAAGGCAGGCACCATAATCTCAATGGGAACGCCCGGCGGTGTGGGAATGGGCTTCAAACCGCCTAAGTATCTCAAAAGCGGCGATGTTATCGAGTGCGAGGTACAGGGTATCGGAAAGCTTATTAACGAGGTAAAATAATGGGAAATATCTCTTGACAAATCGGTCAGAATATGTTTCAATTATAATGTAAAACTATATTTGCTTAAATATCGGAGAAAATATATGGAGCTTATTTTAGATGTTGTTCTTGACGCAGTTATCGACTCGGTGAAGACCCTACCCTTTCTTTATGCGGCGTTTCTGCTGATGGAATTTATCGAACATCACGCAGCAGGCAAGCTGTCCCTGGCTCTTGAAAAGGCGGGACATTCAAGGCTGGGCGGCGCAGCGGCAGGAGCGGCGCTGGGCTGTATTCCCCAGTGCGGATTTTCAGCTGCCGCGTCAAACCTTTACGCAAGCCGTATAATCGGCGCAGGCACACTTATGGCGGTGTATATCTCCACCTCTGACGAGGCAATACCCGTTCTGCTTGCCCACCCCGACCAAATCGGCTCCCTCTGGAAGCTTATCGCAGCAAAGCTTGTGATTGCTGTTATCGGCGGCGTGCTGTTCTCGTTTATCGGGAAATTTATGCTTTCAAAGGACGATGAGGCGGATTTTGAAGAGATGTGCAGCGGCTGCGGCTGTGAGAACCACAGCATTTGGTTTTCCGCCTTCAAGCATACTCTTTCCATATTTCTTTTTATCCTTATCGTAAATCTTGTCCTGGGGCTTGTGATCGGCTTTGCAGGTGAAGAAAACGTTTCGGCATTTCTTAATAATATGGGCGTATGGCAGCCCTTTGCCGCAGCTCTTGTGGGAATGATACCCAACTGCGCAGCGTCTGTTATCATCACCGAGCTGTATGCAAACGGCAGCATTCCCTTCGGCACCGCTGTGGGGGGGCTCTGCACAGGCGCAGGAATGGGTCTCGCCGTTTTGTTCAGAGCAAATAAAAAACTGAAGGACAACCTTATTTTTGTCCTGTATCTCTATATCATAGGCGTTGTCAGCGGCATACTGATAAACGCTGCATTTTAGGAGTGACTTTACTTTGAGCTTCAAGGAGCTTTTGAAAAAAGAGACCGTTGCCATTATTTCGGCAACAGCTGCTCTTATATCATGTATGTTCGTACCAGTTACGGATTATGTTAAATATATCGATGCCGACCTTATCGGGATATTATTCTGCCTGATGGCTGTTGTGGGAGGACTTTCGGAAAACAACGTTTTCAGAAAGCTTTCCGTAAGCGTTATCCGCACTGCCAAGAACACAAGGCTTCTGGCGGCTTCCCTGGTATTTACGGTCTTTTTCATTTCAATGCTCATTACTAACGATGTTGCACTGATAGCGTTTGTTCCCTTTACCGTAATGCTGTATGAAAAAATAGGCCGTTCTCCCGTTTATGTGATAGTACTTGAGACCATTGCAGCAAATATGGGCGGAGCGTTCACACCCTTCGGAAATCCCCAGAACCTGCTGCTGTTTTCAGTCTCGGGAATGAAAGCCTCGGAGTTTTTCTCCATAACCCTGCCCATTACTGTGATAAGCTTCGCTATGCTTGCGGTCTCGGTCATGTTAATCGGGAAAGAGGATATTTCCATTGCGCAGGGAGACGAAAATATCACGCTGCAGCGTCCGAGATATATCGCACTGTACGCGATCCTTTTCGTTCTCTGCATACTGTCGGTTTTTGAGGTAATAAATATTATCTATGTGCTGGCATCAGTGTGCGTTGTGGTGGCGATACTCCAGCCCAGCGTCTTTGCAAAGGTGGATTACGGTCTGCTTGTAACATTTTCCTGCTTTTTCATCTTTGTGGGAAATCTGAAAAATATTCCCGAGGTATCAAAATTCATCATCACCGTTCTGAACGGCCATGAATATGAATGTTCCCTTGCTCTTAGCCAGATAATCTCAAATGTTCCTGCCGCTGTGATGCTTTCGGGCTTTACGGATAATTACAAGGCACTTATCCTCGGAGCGGATATTGGCGGTCTGGGAACTCTTATCGCTTCTCTCGCAAGTCTTATCACCTATAAAAGCTATATCAATTCCGAGGGCGCTCAGACAAAGAAATTTCTCGGAGTTTTTACCATAATGAACGTTATTTTCCTTGCGGTACTCGGTATCTTCGCAAAGCTGTTTATCCTGTAGGATAACCATAAATTACATTTGAAAAAAATTCGGCGCAGGTATATAATATACTTGTATCCTATAAGTAGTTTAGGAGTCTGCCTATGAAAAAGTATAAACAGATAATATCATTCTCCGCCGCCCTTTCTCTTATCTGCGGACTGACAGGCGGAGCATTTGCGGATAATGAGATGTTTGTGGAAATAATCCCCGAAACGGGCAGCGTGAACGTTACTGTCGATACCGGCAGGGAGATAAGAAAGATAAGCCCCTACATTTACGGTATCAATGACATCGGAGATATCCGCAGCATTTCCCCTACCGTTATCAAGCAGACAGGGATATCCCTTTCCACTTATAACTGGGAGACAAATTATTCCAATTCGGGTATTCTCGGAATGAATACCAACGACATATCTCTGGTAGACGATTATCCTTCCTCCAAATGGGACACTCCTGCTCTATATGCGGAAAAGCTCGCTGCAAAAAGCAGGTCGTATGAAATTCCCGTAAAGCTCATAACCCTTCCCATGATGGGTTATGTTGCCGCCGATTCAATGGGTATCGTTTCGGACGACGATTTTTCCAAGAGCACAAGATGGCATAAGGTGAAATTCAACAAGAACGATACATACCTCAATAACCCCGATACCGATGACGATACGGTGTATGTTGACGAATATGTAAGCTTTCTTGTCAACCGCTTCGGCTCCTCTGCCGAGGGTGGGATAAACGGATATTTTTTAGACAGCGAGCCTGATAAATGGTCGGAAAATTTCCCTGTGCTCCACGAACCGCCTCTTACCTTTTCAGAGCTTGTGGACAGATCTGCAGAGCTTGCAAACGCAGTCAAAGCCATTGACAGCAATGCCTTTGTTTTCGGACCTTCTCTCAGCGGTCTAAAAGGCTGTATCGACCTGGGCAACAGCTCGGGGCGGGCGGTAACCGACCCTCAGAACGAGTATTCCTGGTTCATCGATTACTATCTCAGCGAAATGCGTGCAAGAAGCGCTGAAAAGGGCTATCGTCTCCTTGATGTGCTGGACGTTCACTATTACACCGAAGCACAGACTCCCCTGGGCGTTGATATCCTCACGGGGACAGATGATATATCCAATGCTTTCAGAATGCAGTCGGTAAGAACGCTGTGGGACCCCGATTATACCGAGACCTCCCCCACTGTAATGATGTACAAGCAGTTTACCCCTATCATTCCTACGCTCCAGGCTTCTATCCGTATGAATTATCCCAAAACCAGGCTGTCCTTTTCGGAATATGACTTCGGCGGCGGCGATAATATCAGCGGAGCTATTGCCGAGATAGACGCACTGGGCACATTTGCTTCACAGGAGGTATATCTTGCCTGCCTGTCACCTCAGTCGGATAGTTATCCTTTTCAGAAAGCGGCTATGAATTTGTTTACCGATTATGACGGCAAGGGAAGCGGCTTCGGCACCTCTCTTGTTTATTCGGACAACGAAAATGATAATATGAGCTCCGTTTATGCCGCTCTGGACGACAATGACCCCGAATTGCTGAGGGTGATCCTCACAAACAAGCAGATGGTAAACGAAAAGGATCTCCGTATTGAGATAATATCGGACGAATACACCTATGAACTGGAGAGCGCAGCTGCCATAGATAAGGAAACTGCCGATATCTATCAGCCCGATACCGAGATGTTTGAGTGCGCCGATAATATAATTTCCTTTTCTGCCGATACAACAAGCGCTTATATGCTTATACTGAGAGGCACTGTTCCCGAAGCTGAAACAGAAGAGACCGACAGCGTATGGGTCACAGACCCTTCCGAGACCGAAACGGATATTACGGACATCACATCGGAAAGCGATATCTCCGAGATATCCGAAAGCTCAGAGGAAGCTGTCAGCGTTACCGAAAGCTCAGAGTATGAATATATTGACCCTTCCGATGAAACGGTTCCCGATCTTATTGAGACCGAAATTACCGTGGTCACATCTGAGGAAGACGTGACATCGGAGACTGCGGTGACCTCAGATGAAAGCGCTTCGGAAGAAACGTCCTCCGAAACATCGGGAAAAAGCGATGATGATGAGAAGGACCCGAAGGTTCCCCTGCCGCTGAAAATAATCATCGGTATGATGTGTCTTACTGTGGTTGGCGGAATGGGTTATGTGCTGTTTTTTGATAAGAAATAATTATAACCGGCTGCTGTTCGTGATGAACGGCAGCCGGTTCTGCATTAGTATTATGTATCAGAGACTTGAGATATGCTCAAAGACCTTATCTGTGCTCCAGAAGAACATATTGTGCTTAAATCGGTCCTCCTTGAGCCCTGTGCGTTCAAACAGATCCATTACAGGGGGCTGAACGCAGGAGAAATATACCATTCTTCCCTGGGAAATAAGCCTCTCGCAGTATTCGTGGAGTGCTTCAATTCCCGAGATATCCGCAACGGTAACTCCTCGCATGGAGAAGATGATGTTGTAGCTGTCACCCAGAGAAGAGACCTTGTCCTCAAGCTTGGAGCAGGTGCCGAAGTAAAGGGGTCCTGTGATGTAAACAACACTTGTGTATTTCAGCTTTTCGGGGTCTACGTTATCCATATCAAGCTTGTCGGGGTCCACGTCCGCAACAGTTACCTGCATATCCGATACCTTTACAACGAACATGATAAGTGAGAATACCACACCGATGAGAATAGCCTTGGTAAGGTCGAAAACAACGGTTGCAGCCATTGTGATAAGGAACTGGAAAATAGCGGTTTTAAGCTTCTTTCCGAAAATGGACTTAATGGTGCTCCACTCATTCATTCTCCAGGCGGTGACGATAAGAACGCCTGCAAGGGCGGAAAGGGGGATATTGGACATAACATCGCCTAAAACGAACATGGAAAGGAGCAGCACAACAGCGTGTACAACAGAGGTAAATCTGGTTTCGCCGCCGCTCTTAATGGCAACGCTGGTTCGTGCGATAGCCGCTGTGGAAGGCACTCCGCCGAAGAAGGGCAGGAGGATATTGCCTATTCCCTGAGCCACAAGCTCTACATCTGCATTAAGCTTTTCATTTTTCATTCTGCCCGCAGAAGCACCGCAAAGCAGGGATTCGATAAGTCCCAGCGCAGCTATGGAAACAGCAGGAACGATAAGAGCGCCCACATTGCTCATATCAAACTCGGAAAGTGAAAGACGGTCATCAAGGAAAATGGTCTTGGGGATAGCACCGACTGTATTAACATCAAACTTGCAGATAAGATTTACCGCAGTTGCTATTATGATAGCCGCCAGCGAGCCCGGGCAGTACTGACCAAGCTTTTTGGGGTAAATGAACATAAATACGATAACGCACAGACCGATGATAAGCGAGGTGTAATTTACGGTCTGAGAAGTGGTGAAATAGCTTGCGATCTTGGCAAGATTTGTAAGTCCCGAGGATCTCATACCTGTAAGATTGTCTATCTGACCCAGAGCGATAATAATAGCGATACCGCTTGTAAAGCCGGTTATAACGGGCGAAGGAAGATAGGAAACAAGCCCGCCCAGCTTGAATATGCCGCACAGCAGCAGGAGTATGCCTGCCATAAGGCTTGCAACGAAAACGCCCTGCATTCCGTACTGAGCCACAAGAGATACAAGGATTGCCGTCATTGCTCCCGTTGGTCCGCTTATCTGATAGGAAGCGCCCGAAAGCACGCCGATGATAAGACCCGATATGATAGCGGTAACCAATCCCGATGCCGCTGTTGCTCCCGAGCTTACTCCGAATGCCAGAGCAAGAGGCAGTGCCACCGCTGCAACGGTAATTCCCGCAAGAACGTCCTTACCGAACTTTTTTCCGTTATACCCCGAAAATTCCCTTTTCAGGATCTTTACATAATCCGCAATTAACATTTTAAACCTCCAAAAATCCCACAAAAATATTCGGCGGCAGCTGATAATCAGCACCGCCGAACAAACCGTTAATTATGATATCACAATTGCCGAATAATGTCAATATCTAACATATCCAAATTGTACAATTTTGTCATTGAATTTATGTTTATTCTGACTATTATTCGATTGCCTTCATTGAAGATGCCATATCTATTTTCTTGAGCTTGAAATACAGCAGAAGGTTTACAAACACAGTGAACACCGCCATTGACGCAGCTGCCAGAACATAGCAGAACCAAGGTATGTCACGGGAGAACATCACCTCGTCCACCTCTGCGGTGACAATTACAAAGTGCTCGAAGAAAATGCCCACAAAAAGTCCCAGGATTATTCCGATAATGGTCGAAACGGTATTTTCCCTGTAAACATAGGCTCCCACTTCCCCGTCAAAGAAGCCAAGCACCTTGATGGTAGCAAGCTCCCTGACACGCTCGTTGATGTTGATATTTGCAAGGTTGTAGAGTATTACCACCGCAAGTGCGCCTGCAAATATTACAATTACCGCAACGATAAGGTCAAGGCTTGAGATAAGCTTTCTGAACTTGTCCGTTCCGTTGACGGTAAATGCAGCGGAGATGACTGCGTCGCAGGAAATAAGCTCGGAGGATATCTCGTCCTGATCTGCATTTTCTGAGGTGTTCAGAAGTATGGTATTTACGGTTCCTTCACCGAAAAGCTCATTGTATGTCGCAGAGGTCATATAAACAAAGTGATACGTGTAATTTTCCGCAATGGCTGCCACCTTGACAGGCTTTTCGGAGCCTTCGATAAACACTGTATCTCCCGTTTTAACATTCAGAAGAATTGAAAGCTTCTCGGTAAGGATAACAGAGCCGTCTTCAAGTGTAAGAGGAGACTTGTACGAGCGGTCCTTCAGGACGATATATCCGCCCAGCTCCTCTGTTTTTTCGGGGACGAGGAGTGAAGCTTCAACGCTGTTGTTATCGTCTCCGTAAATGTCCTTTACGGTCATTATGGCTTTCATAGATGATGTAACAGCTTCATTTTCGGATATCACTCTGTCTGCCTCGGCAAGCTCTTCATCGGAAGCTTTGTCGCTGAGTATCACAGTTGCGTCATACAGGAATATCTCATCATACTGCTTGTCGGCAATGCAGGAAATGGACTGCTTCAGTGCAAATCCTGTAAGAAGCAGAGCTGTGCTGCCGCTGATACCGATAAGCGTCATGAAAAATCTGCTCTTGTAGCGGAAAAGATTTCTGAATGTTACCTTGGAAGTGAATTTAAGTCTCTTCCAGATAAATCCTATCTTTTCAAGAAATATCCTTTTGCCGCCTTTCGGGGGCTTGGGACGGATAAGCGCGGCAGGAACGGAGGTCAGCTCCACATAAGAGGTATATACCGCCGAAAGTCCCGTGCAGAGCAGTGATACGCCGCAGCAGCCCAGCGCAAACAGCGGCATAAAGGGCGCTTCAAAAATCGGGAAATTATACATAGTGCGGTAGCACTTGAAAATAATGGTGGGAAGCAGCGGAAAACCGATGACCGTTCCGATAACGCTTCCTATAATGCTGGCAAAGGAAGCATAAAGCACGTACTGGGAAATAATGGCGCCGGAACCGAAGCCCAGGGCTTTCATAGTTCCCGTTTCCGTTCTCTGCTCCTCGACCATTCGGGACATTGTAGTGCAACAGACAAGAGCCGCTATCAGTATAAAGAACAGCGGGAAAACGGCTGCAATGGAATCTATCCTTTCGGCATCATCGCCGTAGGTAAGACAGTCGGGGCTCCATTCTCCCCTGTTCCATACATACCATTTTTTATCCTCGAGCATTTCATCAAGGTCATTCTCGGCGTCGGATATCTCCTTGTTTGCATCATCTATCTGTGTCTGAGCGTCACTCAGCTCCTTCTGAGCGTCATCAAGGTCGTGCTTGGCATCGGCAAGCTCCTTTTCAAAGTCGGCAAGAGCTGTTTCGGCTTCCTCAAACTGTTTTCCAGATTCCTCAAGTGCCTTTCTCTGATTGTCTATCTCCGTAAGTGCGGCGGAGGCAGCGGCTTTGACCTGCTCATTAGCACCTGTTATGGCAGCTCCGGCTGCCGCCTTTGAGTTGGGGTCACGCTCGGGGTCGGTGATTATATATACTGCAAGAAGGTCGGAAATGGACGCTTCAACATCGTTATCGTCATAAATGCGCTGAATGTCCTTGAGAACGCTCAGAAGCTCCTCGGGAAGCACCTTCATATAAACGTCCTTGTGGCTTTTCAGGATATTGTCAACTCTCGGACAGGTATCGTAAAGCTCCTGTATCTTCGCCTGATTTTCATCAAGCAGCTTCAGACCGTCATTGTATTCTGCCATAGCAGAGTCCAGGTCTTCGCGCTGGGCTTTCAGCTCGTCATAAGCGCTGTTATAATCCCTGAGCCCCTTCTGATACTCCGTATTTCCGTCAGCAAGCTTCTTTTCTCCGTCGGCAAGCTTTTCCCTTGCCTCGGCAAGGGATTCATCGGCTTCGGCACGGATATCCTCTTCACGCTGTGCCAGAAACGAGTCAGCGAGGGTCTCCGCAAGGTATTCTCCCTCTTCAACGATATCCTCGTATTCATCAGAAAAAGGCGCTACACCCTTTTGGTGAGCCTTGCCTACCGAAAGATAGATATCGGTATATGCGTCAAGGGCAAAATCCTCCTCGGGAATGTACATAAACGCACTTATATTTCCCGTTCCCACCGTTGTGCTGCCTCGCTCGAAATTAACGTAAAGAGGCGACTGGGCAAGTCCAACGATAGTAAACTCGGTCTGAGAAAGATAATCGGAGGTTTCGTCATTATTCTCGGCGCTGAGGGTTATCTTGTCCCCCACCTTAAAGGAAAGCTTGTCCCTGGGAGCGGAGTCGGCAACACATTCTCCCGGCTTTTCGGGAAGTCGTCCCTCGGTGAGGTAAAGCTTGTTCAGAGGATAGTCCTCGGAATAGGACATGACCTTTACGACCGCATTTCCCTGTTCGCTTTCGGTAAACAGGTCTGCCGAATATCCTGCATAGCCCGAGGTAAATTCCTCGTTTTCAAGAAGCTTTTCGCAGTCTCCCTCGTTAAATCCGAGAGTGGATTTCAGCTGGATATCCGCAAGCGCCTGTTCCTCGTAATATTTCCAGGCGGAATTTTTCATATCGGGACAGGCAGCCTTTACTCCCGAGTAGAATGCACAGCTGAGCGCAATTATTGCTGCAATGGCGGCAAAACGCCCCGGGGCTTTTTTTACGCTTCTCAGCGTATTCTGCAATAACATATTCTTCATAAGCCGCCGACCTACCATTCTATATTTTCAACGGGTGTGGGATTGGGATTAAGAGATATTTTTGCGACCTTGCTGTTTTTTATCTTGATAACGCGGTCTGCCATAGGGGTTATTGCCTGATTATGGGTGATGACCACAACTGTCATTCCCTTTTCACGGCAGGTATCCTGCAGGAGCTTGAGAATGGTCTTGCCCGTATTGTAATCGAGTGCTCCTGTAGGCTCGTCGCAGAGCAGGAGCTTCGGGGATTTTGCAAGTGCTCTTGCGATGGAAACTCTCTGCTGCTCTCCGCCCGAAAGCTGTGCAGGGAAATTGTTCATTCTATCCGCAAGACCCACCTGACTGAGCACTTCGGCGGCGTCTCTGCTCTCTCTGCATATCTGTGCGGCAAGCTCAACATTCTCAAGGGCAGTCAGATTCTGTACCAGATTATAAAACTGGAACACAAAGCCTATATCAAATCTTCTGTAGGCTGTGAGCTCCTTCGGCTTGTATTTTGCAATGTCGTTTCCGTCAACGATTATCTCGCCCTCGTCACAGACGTCCATACCGCCCAAAAGGTTTAAAACGGTTGTCTTTCCCGCGCCGCTGGCTCCTGTGATAACAACAAACTCACCTTTTTCGATATCAAAGGAAACTCCGTCCGAGGCAGTTATGGTCACCTCGCCCATTTTATATCGCTTGTAAACATTTTTCAGTGAAACAAAGCTCATTGTTTTTACCATCCTAACCCGACAAAAATTTTGTAAAGTTTACCAAAATAATTATATCACACTTGTATATTTTTTTAAATTGACAAAACTAACAAATAATACAAAAACGGAGCATATTTCTTAGGAAATATACCCCGTTAAATCTGCATAAATTGGCATTTATACGTTAAATCTGAACAGGACTATATCCCCGTCCTGCATAACGTATTCCTTGCCCTCGGAACGTACAAGTCCCTTTTCCTTTGCGGCTGCCATTGAGCCGCAGGACATAAGGTCGTCAAAGGAAACGACCTCCGCTCTGATAAAGCCCTTTTCAAAGTCTGTATGTATCTTTCCCGCAGCCTGAGGAGCCTTTGTGCCCTTAGTTATAGTCCAGGCTCTTACCTCGGGCTTGCCTGCTGTCAAGTAGGAAATAAGTCCGAGAAGAGAATAGCCCTCCTTGATGATACGGTCAAGACCCGACACCTCAAGACCAAGCTCGGAAAGGAACATTTCCTTATCCTCATCACTCATATCGGATATCTCAGCCTCAAGCTGAGCGCAGATGGGAAGCACAGCCGCATTTTCACGCTTTGCGATATCACATACGGTCTTGTAATGCTCGGAGGTCTCGATATTATTCTTGAAGTCCTCCTCACTGAGATTTGCCGCATAGATAACAGGCTTTGCGGACAGCAGCGGAGTTGTCTTTATTATTTCGTTCTGCTCCTCGGTAAATCCGAAGGAACGGGCGGAATGACCCTCCTCAAGATGAGCCTTCAGCTCCTCAAGGAAGTCCAGCTCTATCTGGTATTTCTTATCGCCCTTGATAAGCTTTTTTGTGCGGTCGATACGCCTTTCAAGAAGCTCTATATCCGAGAATATAAGCTCCAGATCGATAGTCTCGATATCCCTCTGAGGGTCGATATTGCCGTCAACGTGGATTATATTCTGGTCCTCGAAGCAGCGGACAACGTGAACTATAGCGTCCACCTCACGGATATTTGCCAGGAACTTGTTGCCCAGTCCCTCGCCCTTTGAAGCGCCCTTTACAAGACCTGCGATGTCAACAAATTCCAGAGTCGCAGGGGTGAATTTATCGGGCTCGTACATCTCTCTGAGCTTGTCCAGCCTGCTGTCGGGAACAGAAACTATTCCCACGTTAGGCTCGATAGTGCAGAACGGGTAATTTGCCGACTCTGCGCCTGCGTTTGTAAGAGCATTAAAAAGCGTACTTTTTCCGACATTCGGAAGACCAACCATACCTAATTTCATATTACCGATTTCCTTTGCATTTATTCTTCGTCGTCAAAGCTGAGATTGCGTACATACTCGTCTGCGTCAAAGTCCTCGTCTGAGGAGCATCTGCAGACAGCCTTTTTATGCGAAACAAGCTTTGTTACGGCGGTGCCTGTGAGTATTCCCACAACAAAAGCTCCTACTGTCAGAAGAATAAGCAGTCCTTTTGATATCTTCACCTTTTCATCGGCATATTTTCCCACAGTTGCAATGATCTCTTCTATCATTTTTAACAGCCACCTTTCATATGTGCAAAATCAGCGTTTAATATTATTATATACCATTTCTGCGGAAATTGCAATAGATTTTTTCATTTTCAATAAGTTGAATTTTTTTGCAGCGTATATTAAAGACAACGGGCTGTTTTTAGTCAGCCCGTTTGTTTTATACAAAAGATTTTTGGAAAATTTGTTCTGATTGCACATTGGTATTTGGCACAGTTGTGCTATAATTTAATCATTGTAAGAATTTACCGCTCTGCGCTTCATTGTGTTTACAAGGTAAACAAACTCGTCCTTGAACTCATCGGAATGATAGTCGTACTCGGAAAGCTGGGTAGCGATGTTTGAATAGGTGATATCGCCTATATAGCGGCTGTTTCTGAGCAGCATTCCGAATTCAGCAACTGCGGCGGCAAAGGTCATATTCTCCGATTTCGTTTTGCTGTAGAGAGAGCGCTCAACGGGATAGGAAAGAAGCTTGCTTTCGCTGCCCTCGGGCTCTTTATAGCGGATATTTACGGTGAGAAGCTCATTGCCCATTTTTTTGCTTCCTTGATTTTCGGAATATTTCAGTTCGGAGCCTATTTCCATAGGGCTGTCAACGGGGACAAGCTCATAAAGAACGGTCACGCTGTGGCCTGCGCCTATTTCGCCTGCATCCTTGGTGTCATCGTTAAAATCCTCGGCTGCCATTGTTCGGTTCTCATAGCCTATGAGACGGTAGCCCTTGATATTTGCGGGATTGAACTCAAGCTGGAATTTTACGTCCTTGGCGGCGGTGTAGAGGGTGCCGCTCATTTCGTCAACAAGCACCTTCCGGGCTTCTCTTTCGCTGTCGATATAGGAATAATTTCCGTTGCCGTGGTCGGCGAGGGCTTCAAGCTTATTGTCCTTGAGATTTCCCGTGCCGAAGCCTAAAACGGAGAGGAACACGCCGCTTTCACGCTTCTCCTCGATAAGCTGGGTAAGCTCGGATTCGGAGGAAAGTCCAACGTTAAGATCGCCGTCGGTGGCGAGTATCACTCTGTTGTTGCCGCCCTTTATGAAATATTTCTCGGCTATCTCATAGGCGGTGTTTATGCCTGCGGCTCCTGCGGTGGAGCCTCCTGCTTCAAGGCTGTTTATTGCATCAAGGACCCGTTCCCTGTCATTTCCGTCCGCTCCTTCGAGGACTACCTCGTCTGAGCCTGCATAGGTGACGATGGATATCCTGTCACGGGAGTTTAAATTATCGGTGAGCATTGAGAAGGACTTCTGAACAAGGGGCAGCTTATCTTCGCTGTACATCGAGCCGCTGACGTCGATGAGGAATACCAAATTCATAGGTTCTCTGTCATCAAGAAGTGCGTCTGTGCTTTTGGTGTTTATGCCTATCATAAGCAGTTCTGTATCCTTATTCCAGGGGCAGTCGGAAAGCTCGGCATGAACGGCAAAGGGCTCGTTTTCGTCGGGGTCGGAGTAATGATAGTCAAAGTAGTTTATCATCTCTTCGATACGCACTGCCTCGGGGGGGACGTCATAGCCGTCGTATATCATTCGGCGGATATTGGTGTAGGAGGCGGTGTCAACATCGGCGGAGAAGGTGGAGAGAGGTGCGGAGGATACTGCTGTATAGCCGTTTTCCTCTATGTAGTTATATTCCTCGGTGTTGTATTCCTCGGGAAATGTATAGAAGCTGTCATCTGCCGCAGGTGCTGCTTCATCGAAACATTTTTCATAAACATAAGCTTCTTCTGCATTGGGAGCTTCTTCATAAGCGTCGCCTTGGATCGCTTGATGGATCGGACTAGTCTCATAAACTGCGTTATTAGCGGCAGTGGTCTGGGGATAGGTCTCATAGGCTCCGTCATTAGTCTCCGGATATAGCTTTGTCATTCCCGAATCGCCGGAAGCTGTTTCCATATCGGAAGCGCCTCCGCAGGCGGTAATGAGAGAAATGGCGGTAAGTGCGGATATCATTCGGATAAGCTTTGTTCTTTTTGTTGTCATAAGATCAGATCCTTTCGGAAATTATGCCTTTAAACTCTCCCACTTATCAAAAAGGTTTTCAAGAGAGCTTTCGGCGGCAAGATTCATTCGGTCATAAAAGAAATCATCGGGATAAGCCTGCGGATATTCAAGATATACGCCGTTTTCGGTAAGGGTCTTCCAGCCGTTGTGGCAGACAAGCTGTCTGTCAAGAGTAAATTCGATCTGAGGTGCGTTGTCGAATATGACTGTGTACCGTCCGTTTTCCTCGCTTATGGGAAGGAGATATTCCCTGCCTGTTCTGAGAGCGTACGGAGAGTATGAATATACCTCCTCGGTCTCGGAAAAATCCCTGCTGTCCTCGGAAACGGCGTGTATCACCAGAACGGTGTACTTTATTCCGCCGTCACCTACAGGCTCCTCGGATATAACCTTGCCGTCAAGGAAAAAGTCGGTCTCGGAAAGGACGTTGTCCTCCACGAAATATTCCTCATCGTCGGTATTGCGGGACAGGGCAGTATAGATACTGCTTTCGGTGTCGGCAAGGTTCAGGGAAAGATAGCTTAAATTCTCCGAAGCTTCGAGACGGTCGCTGTATTCCCAGCCCATTGAGGAGCTGACGGAAGGAGCTGCTTCATTTTCCGCGGCTTCTTCGGCTGCATAGTCATAGTCTTCCGCTTCATCGAAATAAGCAGCATTTCCGCTCTCGGATAGGGCAATGTCATTGTCGGATATGACCGAAACGGCGCATATTACTGCAATGAAAACGGCTGCGGCGGCGGCAAAGGCTCTGAAAGTGTTGTTGCGGATGGGAGATATTTTCCTGCATTCATTGGCTGCGGACACGAAGGGGGTGATGTCCGTATCTGCAGACTCGGAAGAGGATATTCTTTCCCAGAGCTTTTCCATATCGGGGGCTGATGAATCAACCGAATTTATGTAGTCCTTTTCGAAATCTTTATTCATCAGTGCACCTCCTCATAAAGCTTTCTGAGTTTCTTTATACCCTGACTGTAGCGCCATGCCGCTGTTCCTGCGGGTATGTGCAGCACGTCCGCTATTTCAGCAAACGTCAGCCCGCAGTAGATCTTCAGGTGTACCACACTTCGCTGCTCCTCGCTGAGCTCCCGGAGCAGCTGCTCTGCGGTCACATTGGACGTTACCGTTTCCTCCGCGTCTGTGCTGTCGGGTATTTCCGAAAGGGGGTGACTTTCTTCGTCCCCGCCTGTGACGCTTGAGGGTATTTCCCTGCGCTGCCTGCGAAGAATATCAAAAGTGAGATTTCTCGCAGATATGAGCAGCCATTTTTTGTGTCCGAGTCCCTCTTTGTAAACTGACGCTGCTGTTTTCAGCTTCAGAAAGAACTCGGAGGTAACGTCTTCTGCTGTATGAGGGTCGCGGCATATTCTCAGCACCGAGGAATATATCATTTTTCCGTATTCCTCGTATATCGCCTTCAGTCCCTGCATATCGCCCTGTTTTATGAGTGCGGCATTTTCCGCAAAACTGCTTTCAGTCATTTACTTCACCCCGTCTGACCGTTTTCATATTCTTATACGTTTTGGATAGGCTGATTTTATGGCGTTTTTATGTAAATATTTTATGAACAAAGCTTCATCTCAAAAATATACCGCAAAGGGGTCGCTCTTTGCGGTATATAAGGGTCTATTCTATACGCTTCTTGCCACTCTGGAGAGTGTAGGAAACGGCGCAGGCAAGGCATATGGGCGCTATTTTTACTGCTGCTGTCGCAAGCTGCATTTTTGCTGTGGGTATTATCATCAGCTTGTTCTGCTTCATTTTACTGAGAGTGTATGCGGCGCAGTACCTTGGAGTTATGCCCTTCATAAAGCCTTCTATGCCTGCACGGGTATTAAACTCGGTGCTTACTGGTCCCGGACATAGGACGGACACGTGAACTGCGCTTTTCCTTCTTCTGAGCTCCTCATAGACCGCCTGGGTCTGCCTTATCACATAGCTTTTGGTGGAGTAGTAGGTGCTCATAAGGGGTCCCGGGAGAAGTCCTGCGGTGGAGGCAACGTTTAGGATATATCCTCTGTTATTCTTTGTAAAGTCCTTTAAGAACAGCTTGAAAAGGATATGGACGGCTTTTACGTTCACGTCTATCATTTCAAGCTCCTTTGAGAGGGAGGTCTCGGTAAATTCCCCGTAAAGTCCGAAGCCTGCGTTATTTATGAGGATATCGGGGCTGTATTTTTTCGACTTTGCATATAGGTCGATACAGCTTTTGGGGTCGGAAAGGTCGGCGGGGATAACTACACAGTTATCCTTTCCTATCTCCTTTCGGAGCTTGTTAAGCGCCTCCTCGTTTCTGCCAGACAGTACGAGAAAGCAGCCCATGGCTCCGAGGAGTCTTGCAAATTCCGCTCCTATCCCCGAGCTTGCGCCTGTTATTACGGCGCAGTGCTCCTTTGAGGGATCCCAGAAATCATTTTTCATTTTGAGATTTTCCTTTCATTTTATACTTTTTTCGTCTGAGCTTTTTCTGCTCCTTAACATAATTTTTTACTGCTTCACGTATATCGGTATATGCCTTGCAGGCTTTCTGCTTTCCCGTATCATCGGCGGTCCCGTCAAAAAGAGCCTTTTCTGCGATGTAGGCAAAGTCATTCGTTTCACAGCCTGTCAGCTTTTCAAGCGTCAAAGCCAGCTCAAAGGGGGTAAGCGCCTCTGCCCGCTTTATTACTGCTGCGGCGGTCTTTCGGGATATTCTTAGATATACCTGCTTTATACATTCTCCGGGCGGCATTGCGGTCACCTTTCGGACAAACCTTTTTTCTAAAACCGCAGGTATTGTGAATATCACAATAAGAGCAATAACGAGAACGGCTCCCGATATCACGCAGATCACGAAAACAAGACTGTAATCTATCTTTAAGTCAAAGCCTGCGTTTGTATTGTCGGAGGCAAGACGATTGTAATCGGAGGCTACAGTCGGTTCAAAGACTATCCAGCCCATATTCTGTATATATACCTCGGGGTATGCGTGAGATGAACTGTCCTTAACGGAAAATACATTCTCTCTGCTTGTGATATCGGGTGAATAGCCTTCGGTATAACGGGCGGTAAGTCCCAGTGAACGAGCCATAAGGACATAGGCTGTGGCATAATGAGTACAGCTTCCGCGCTTGCTCTCAAATAGGAAATATTCTACGCTCGGGTCAGGGGGGATATAGTTCAGGTCATAGACATATCCGTTATCTGTGAAATAGCTCTGGAGAGCCTCTGCTTTCTGCCAGTCGTAGGTAAGTCCTGCGGTTATCTGCTCGGCAAGTGCCTTTATTTCCGAGGGTATCCTATCACAGTTTTCCTCGTATTCGGGTGTGCGATAGGTCATTGCTTCGCTGTGAGCATCAAGAAATGCGGCGGCATTTTCGTAAAGCGGGTCGTTATTTTCGCTTAATATGCCGCAAAGCTTTGTGAGCATTTCTTCGCATTTTTCATTGGAGAAATCTGCTCCCCCAAGCTCCAGCCAGAAGTATCTCGGGTAAAATTCATCGTAGTACAGCACCTGATATATGAGCTGCGGGTCATGAGGCAGCAGTTTGTTTCTGAAAACTCCTCCTCGGGTGACGTATATCACGCTGCTGTCTGACGAGGGAAGTACCTTTACCGCTCTGGCGGGAGCAATGTAATATACCGCTCCGAAATTCTCGGGAATGATATTTACCACTTTCAGCTCTTCCGTAAAGCCCTCATACTCTGACAGCTCCGAAAGTCCGTACTCGGATACAAATCCCGGAGAGTATCCTTCGGCGGCGGATATGCCTTCTTTAAGCTTCTGGAGACTTAGCCTGCGATGTTCTTCAGCCCACTCGTCATTCAGATAATAGGGTTCTGAATAGTATTCATCGCTGTACCAGCGCAGATTTTCAAAATCATACAGATCGAAGGTCTGACGCTTGAAATAGGGAAGATCATTGCCGTAAAGCATATAAAGGTATTTATTGGAGAAATTTCTGAAAAGATCCGGTCCGCCCGAAAATTCGCTGAACATTGAATAATCTGAAAGCGGCGAATTATTTTCGCTGTTCATAAACAGTCTTTCAAATTGGTCATAATAACGTGCTTCGTCTTCCTTGGGAAAAAATGCGGAAAATACAAGGAGCACAAAGCCGAAAACGCAGGCGGAAAAAACTGCGGCTGTCCGTCCGGCGGTCACACGTTCCTTGTTTTTATCTGTGCGCAGGGCAGTCATAAGGACGGCGATGTTCAGCATTGCTATGAGTGCCACATACACGTTGTTTATCTCCGTCAGGACCTTTACGGAAAGTGCGCAGGGAATAAGACTCACAAGGGTCAGAAAGGACATTCGGTAAAGGACGCAGGAAAAATAGTAGACCGTTAACGCAAAAAACGGAACAAAGCTTATGAGCAGGGCAAGAAGATAATCAAACTGCGTTTCCGCCTTTTCAGCGCCTGTCAGGAACCATTGCTGAAAGCCTGTTCCCCAGTCATTTCCCAGAACAAGTATGATAAAGGTGCGCAGAAGGAACATCGCCAGAATGATTATTATTGCGCCGCCTGCCAGATGATTTTTATCGGTAAAGCGGCATATAAGGAACATTACGGCGGTAACAAGAAGTATTCCCGCTGTCCAGAGGGAAAAAAGGGGCACAGAATACACCGAGAACACCGCAAGGCTCAGAACAGCTGCCAGAGCAAAGGGGATTATCTCACGCTGACTTTTTTTGAAAAAATCGGCAGTTTTACCGTTCATTCGGCTTCTCCCCCTTTCGGAGAATTGACGCGGGGTGAAACGGCGGAGGGATATATGACAGTCTGCAGCGCTCCCCTGCCGTCAGCTGCTTCCGATGAAAGCTGTTCATTCAGGGCATTGTCAAGGTATGGCGTACAGAAAACCGAAACGCTGCCCTTCTGATTTTTAAGCTCCTCCTCGGGAAAGCGTGTGCCCGTTTTTAAAAAGCTGTAGGAGGCAAGCTCTGTCCTGAGAGCTGCAAGATCGTTTTCATCGGCGGCAGGAAAACATTCCCAGCCGTTTTTGCCCATAAGAAAATAGCTTACCGAGTAATTCTGCATTATAAATGCCCGGGTAATTCCGAGGGAATGCTCAATGGCGTCCTGAGCCATAAGTGCTGTGAGCGCTTCGTTTTCTGCTCCCAAAAACCTGCCTTCTGCGGCTACTGCGGGCAGGAACACGCTCTCTTTATCAAATACGCTGTCAAGTACTATGGAGACTGCGGAGGATACCGTTTCATCGTCAAGTCTCACAAGGAGCTTTCCACGCTTGGCGGACTGCTTCCAGTTTATGCGCTTTAGAGGGTCTCCGGGCACATATTCACGGCTGTCATAGCCGGGAAAGCCTCCGAATTTGCCTGCGGGAGCGTCTGTTGTATCCTCGCTGTCATCTGCAAAGGCGGACAGCTCTGCTGCACGTGAGACAACGGGGTCTGAGAAGTTGACCCGGACAATATCCGGGATAACCGAGACTGTATAGGTCATTTCGCTTATATCCGCACTTTTTATCTCAAAGGAAAATATACCGAAATAATCGGAAACTCTGAGACTTTTCACGCCGATGACAGCAGGACCGCATATTACAGCCTTATAGCAGACGGTAAAGCTTTCGGTATCAAACGGCAGAACAGATATGCTGTAATGCTTTTCCGAAGCTGTTACGGAAGGCAGGTCGGACATATCCGCAAGCACAGGGGGGGTGGGAAGGAACACTCCGTTCGTGACGTTTACCGTCAGTTCGCAGCTGTCTCCCTTGCACATTATCACCGAGTCGGCATCGCAGGAAACGTATATCCTGCGGACGAACATCAATGTCATAAGTACGGAAATGACCGGTGCGGCAACAAAAGCTGTCACAAGGAACCAGCCCACTCTGCCGCTGAGGAAAAGGGCGAATATGACCGCCAGCGCCACTGCGGCAAAATAATTTACAAGTCCGCCCAAAAGGGGCTTCAGCTTATTTATTTTCATCTTCATAGGTATTATTCCACAGGTACGGGCACCTCGGTCAGAAGCTTTGCCACCGCTCCTTCGGGGGTAGCGCAGACCGATCTGCCCTTGGGAGTAAGAATTATCCTGTGAGCAAGGACATATGGAGCAAGAAGCTTTACATCATCGGGGATAACATAGCCCCTGCCTGAGATCATTGCCATGGCTTTGGCGGTGTTATAGAGCGCTATGCTGCCTCTGGGGCTGACACCGAGCTTTATATATTCCGCTGTTCTTGTGGCATTTACAAGCTCGATAATGTATTTTTTTATATTCTCGCTGCAGCGGACAAGCTTCACCTTATCCATCAGTGAAAGGATATCCTCGCAGGTAATGACAGGCTCAAGAGTTTTCGGTGTAAGGCTGCTTTCGTTCCTTTCAAGAATTGAAAGCTCGTCCGTTCTGTCGGGATAGCCCATGCTTATTTTCATTACAAATCTGTCCATCTGGGCTTCGGGAAGGTGATAGGTGCCGTAGGTCTCAACGGGGTTTTGGGTTGCAAGCACCATAAAAGGCTTTGGCAATGGGTATATCTCACCGTCAAGGCTCACCTGTCCCTCCTCCATTATCTCAAGAAGGGCGGACTGGGATTTGGGCGAGGCGCGGTTGATCTCATCGGCAAGGAGAAAATTGCAGAAGGCAGCTCCCTTTCTGAACTCGTTTGCTCCTGTGGCGGTATTTATCATGGTAAAGCCTGTGATATCCGAGGGCATTACGTCAGGAGTCATCTGTATCCTTCCGAAGGTACCTCCGCAGGAACGGGCTACCGAGGAGACAAGACGGGTCTTTCCCACTCCCGGAACGTCCTCGATAAGCACGTGTCCTCCTGTGAGCATTGCGGCTATGACAAGCTCTATGGACTGCTTTTTGCCAACGATTATCTTTTCTACATTTTCTATGAGCGCAGATATCACTGCGTTTTTATCGGCGGGTCTTTCTGTCATTTTATTTTCCTCCATTTTTATACTAATCTCTGATCGTTCTGTAGACAAAGACGGCAGATAGAACACAGCCAATCTAGGAAAGCGACCGCAGCAAGGCTTGCCGCCTTGCAAAGGAGTGTTGCCTTATAAGGCAACCTGACGACGAGTGTCTGGGTTATAGCTGTCGTATTTGTCTATAGGTTGGTTAGAGATTAGTATTAGGCACATAGCAAATCAGCAGCGGAAGAATATGGATTATCCGGCTGCTGAACGTTATTATTTCTTTTTCTTTACAACAAGAAGTGTGACGGTAACTGCAAGAGCAGCACAGAGCAGTGCGATTATCAGCACGGAAAGTCCGCTGAATGAGCCTGCGGGAGCTGCTGCGGGGGCAGCTTCGGTCACTGCCTCTGTCTCGGCTGCTTCCTCAGAAATGGCTGTTTCTTCAGAAGAAGTCTCTGTTTCGGCAGCTTCGGTTTCTGAGGCTGTTTCGGTCTCTGAGACAGCTTCGGCTGTTTCAGACTCGGTTTCGGAAGATGTCTGCGCAGGCTGTGTTTCTACAGATTTAGGAGGGATATACTCGCTGTCCTCACTGAGGTCGTAGCCTATGGAAACGAAATTGTTGGCAAGTCCGTCAAAGCCCTCTCCGTTTTCGTAGGTATGGATAGTTACCTTGACGTTCTGAAAGGAACTGTCGCTTAATGCAGGGGCTTTTTCTCCGTAATAATAAACGTCTGTAAGGCTGTAGCAATCGGAAAATGCGCCCTCTCCTATCTTCTCGACCTGGGGACCGAAATGCATTTCGGTAAAGCTGCACTTATTAAAGCAGTAATCGGGAATGACTGTAACTGCTTCGGGAAGGGAAAATGCCTTTAACGCCTTACAATCGGAAAAGGCTCCCGTACCGATAGAGGTCACTTCCGCGGGAATGGCAAATTCCTCCACATTCTCACAGCCCTCAAAGGCGTAATCTCCGATAACACGGAGAGTCGAGGGAATGGAAATTTTAAGGAGCTTTCGGTTTCCCGAAAAAGCCCTTGCGCCTATGGTCTCGGTATTTGCGGGGAGACTAATATAAGTAAGCTGATTTCTGGACTGCATCGCATTTTCGGGAATGACACCGTTTTCGGTATCGCAGCCTGCAAGCTCTATAAATTCAACGTTCGGATATCCGCATACCGCGGAATAGTCGGAGGCGTTCATCACTCCTCCGCTTACGGCAAGCTTTGTGATGGTATTGAGGTCGGCTCCGTCCTTTGCCTTTTCAATGGCTTCGGAAAGCTTTCCCGTTTCAAATTCTGTTACCGTTACAGACACGCCCGTTTCTTCGGCAGAAACTTCGATCGTAAGCGGAAGAATTACAAAGCTCAGAAGCATTACCACTGCCATTACAAGCATTATTATCCGCATTATATTTTTCTTTTTCTGCTCGCTCATTTTTCTCATTGCCAATCATTTCCTTTCATATTATTGACTGCCCTTTGCCGAATTATCCGTCCACCTCGGAAAAATGCCCTGCTACAGTTATCCCTGAGGAGCTGTAATGGAAAATATCCGTTGTGAGAGGGCGGGGCGCCCAGCGGTATTCACCTACTATCGCCGTTCCCAGGCGCTCAAGCACGTTGTTTGTCACGTCCGAAAGCGCAAGCAGCGTATCCTTCGAGGGTGCTGCCACAAGGAAACGGTGTCCCAGACGCTCGGAAATATAGCTGCGAAACTCCGAACACATCATCAGCGCAACGGTGAAATCGCTGCCCTCTGCCTTGAAATCAAGACATCTGATAGTTCCCGAACCGTCCACCGAGCTTTCGGTATACTCGGTTTTTTTCAGGAGCCTGCACATATTCCTGTCGGCAACGGAAAAAAGCACCTCACGGGGAACGTCCCATTTTTTCATATATTCTTCGGGGAGAAGTCTGGAACGGACATTATCCCCGGTATAACAGATCACACGCTTGAGACCGCCCATAAAATCATCGGCGATCATATCCCTGCCTATTTCTTCCTCACGCATTACGGTAAAACGGATAAATTCCTGTCCGTTGGTAAAGGATACCAGACGCTCAAGGATATCAAAATCCCGCCTCACACGCTCTATAAGCCTGTTGACCGCCTCGGGCGACCTGCTCTTGGCATATTCGTATTTCTCAGACGAAACATCAAAGCCTAAGGAGGATGAGCCGTCGGTGACGGTATAATAGTCTCTCGAGCCTCGTTTTTCTACTGAAAACCTGTTCTTTTTCAGAGCCGTTCTGAAAAGACGGTTGAATTTTTCATCGGTCTTGTTATCAATAAGCAGTTCGCTCAGTTCGTCCATATGTAGCTGCGCTGCTCCCTTCATCAAATTCAAATAGTTATACATTATTATAACATATATTTTTGCATTTGTACATAGTTTTTTCCGAATTTGACGAAAAAAATTTGCAGAGCTTCGGTTACGAAATGTGAAAAATACCGATACAGCGCTTTACAAATCACAAAGAATATGTTATAATAAAGAGTAAATTTCATTCAGAGGATGTGTTATTTTTGGATCATAATCAGGATAATATCAGAAATTTCTGTATAATTGCCCATATAGACCACGGTAAATCTACTCTTGCCGACAGAATACTTGAGCTTACCTCAACGGTGGCGCTCAGAGATATGGAGGATCAGCTCCTTGACAATATGGATATCGAAAGGGAAAGGGGCATCACCATCAAGGCACGTGCGGTAAGGCTTCTTTATACTGCCGACAACGGAAAAGAATATGTTTTTAACCTTATCGACACCCCGGGTCACGTTGACTTCAACTATGAGGTGTCACGTTCTCTTGCTGCCTGCGAGGGTGCTGTTCTGGTGGTGGACGCTTCTCAGGGAATTGAGGCTCAGACTCTGGCTAACACTTATCTTGCCATCGAACACGACCTGGAAGTAGTTCCTGTGGTGAACAAGATAGACCTGCCCTCCGCAGACCCCGAAAGAGTATGCGCTGAGGTGGAGAGCGTTATCGGTATACCTGCTATGGACGCGCCGAGAATATCCGCAAAGCTTGGCACTAATGTCAAAGAAGTCCTTGAGAGAGTTGTTACCGATGTTCCTGCTCCCAAGGGAGACCCCGACGCCCCGCTCAAGGCTCTTATTTTTGACAGCTATTACGACTCTTACAAGGGCGTTATCATTTATGTAAGAGTGGTTGACGGTACGGTAAAAACAGGTCAGACTATCAGACTTATGGCGACGGGTGCCGAATTTACTGTTGTTGAGGCAGGTTATATGGGTGCTGTGGACCTTGTGAACGCAGGAGGTCTTCATGCAGGCGAGGTCGGCTACATCGCTGCTTCAATAAAGAGCATTGGCGACACAAAGGTGGGCGATACCGTTACAGACGCCGAAAACCTATGTGATGAGCCGCTTCCCGGCTACAGAGAGGTCAATCCCATGGTATTCTCGGGTATTTATCCTGCAGACGGCGCAAAATACGGCGACCTGAGAGAAGCTCTTGAAAAGCTGCAGCTCAATGACGCTTCCCTTTCCTTTGAGCCCGAGACATCTGCGGCTCTGGGATTTGGCTTCCGCTGCGGATTTCTGGGACTTCTTCATATGGAGATCATCCAGGAGAGACTTGAGAGAGAATATAATCTTGACCTTGTGACTACCGCTCCTTCGGTTATTTACAAGGTAACTCTCACAAGCGGAGAGACTGTATTTATCGATAATCCTTCAAATTACCCCGACCCCGCTTCTATTTCTTCTGCGGAGGAGCCGATGGTCAAGGCTTCAATTCTCTCCCCTTCCGATTATGTGGGCAGCATTATGGACCTTTGTCAGGAGAGACGCGGCATTTTCAAGGATATGAAATATCTTGACGAGACGAGAGTAGAGCTTCATTATGAGCTGCCCCTCAATGAAATAGTTTACGATTTCTTTGACGCTCTCAAGTCGCGCACAAGGGGCTATGCTTCTTTTGACTACGAATTTATGGGATATGCTCCCTCTAAGCTTGTAAAGCTTGACGTGCTGCTTAACGGTGAGATCGTGGACGCGCTCAGCTTTATTATCCATGCGGACAAGGCATATGCAAGAGCCAGAAAGATCGCCGAAAAGCTCAAGGATAATATTCCCCGTCAGCTTTTCGAGGTACCTATCCAGGCAGCTATCGGCGGCAAGGTCATTGCCCGTGAGACAGTCAAGGCTATGCGCAAAGATGTGCTTGCAAAGTGCTATGGCGGCGATATAACACGTAAGAAGAAGCTGCTCGAAAAGCAGAAGGAGGGCAAGAAGCGTATGCGCCAGCTGGGTACTGTGGAGGTGCCTCAGGAGGCGTTTATGGCGGTGCTTAAGCTCGATGAATAAGCTCATCGGACTTTATATCCACATTCCGTTCTGCCGCAGAAAATGCGTTTACTGTGATTTCTATTCCCTTGCGGGAAAAGATGATATCATCGACGAATACGTTAAGGCTGTGGCTAAGAATATACGCCTTGCGGGAGGTACCTTCGACACCGTTTATTTCGGCGGCGGAACGCCTTCTTTGCTAAGCGGCAGGCAGATAAGCGATATTCTTTCGGCGGCTGACATTGCCGAGGGAGCGGAAATATCGGCTGAAATAAATCCCGATTCGGCAGATCCGGATAAGCTCAGAGATTTCAAAGCGGCAGGCATAAACCGCATTTCCATAGGTATACAAAGCCTTGATGACAGTGAGCTTGCATTTCTCGGGAGACTGCACAATTCGGCGCAGGCAAAAAATGCAATTTTATCGTCTCGCAAAGCAGGTTTCGATAATATTTCCGCAGATCTTATGCTTGGGCTGCCTTATCAGCGCACAGAGACGGTCGTGGAAAATATCGCAAGGCTTTCGGAGCTTGGTGTCCGCCACATTTCCGCATATATGCTCAAAATCGAAGGCGGCACTCCCCTTTCGGAAAATCAGGAGCTTATCTCACATATTGCCGATGAGGAGTTTTCTGCTGATATGTATCTGGAGGCTGTAAATTGTCTTGAAAGAAACGGTTATAAGCAATATGAGATATCCAATTTTGCCAAAGAGGGCTATGAGTGCCGCCATAATATGAAATATTGGCGGTGCGAGGATTATCTTGGTATCGGTCCGTCGGCTCATTCCTGTATGGACGGTAAACGTTTTGCCGTACCTAAGGATATTTGGGGCTTTATTAACAGTGAAAAGCAGGAAGAGGTCATTACAGATGATGCTCCCTGCGGAATATCCGAACGGCTTATGCTTGCATTGCGGCTCTCGGAAGGCTTTTTGCTGTCTCGGGCGGGAGAGTATGCGGACAGGCTCAGAGCTGCGGCTGTACCTATGGAAAAACACGGGCTTCTGAAAATAAATGGAAACAGGATAATACTTACGCCTACGGGATTTCTGGTGTCTAATGAAATAATATGCAGGCTTTCGGAGGTTTTGGAAGAAAGGTGAGAGATTTGGATAAAAATGGTATCACTCCCGAAGAGGCTGAAAAACGGGACGAGTTTTACCGCGAAAAATACGGTATGACATTTGAGGAGTTCCAGGAAAAATATCCGCCTCTTGACGATATGGAATTTATGCAGCTTTACATCGGCTCGAAAAAATATGTGGATAATTCATTCAGAGAATAAGGAGTTTGAATATGAAAAAGAGAATTGCAGCAACAGCGGTTTTGCTGTCGGCGATAATGCTTGCTTCCTGCGGAAATACTGAAAATCCCCCTGCTGAAAGCATACAGACTGAGGAGACCCGGTCGGTTTCGGAAACAACAAAAGCACCCGAAACACCCGAGGAATTTCACAAGGCAATGGTTGACCGCTCTTTATACAGTCTGGGAAACACATCACGTTTAAAGGCTAAAATGGAGCAGGCACGGTCGGGCGAGAAAACCACTGTGGCATACATAGGCGGCTCCATTACCGAGGGCGTTGGAGCAAATGCGGACAGCTGCTATGCAAGGCTTTCATATGAATTTTTCCGAGATACCTACGGTACGGGTGACAATGTGGAATACGTGAATGCGGGACTTAGCGGGACCCCCTCAAATCTTGGAGTTCTCCGTCTGGAAAGGGACGTGCTGAGCTATAGTCCAGATATCGTTTTTGTGGAATTTGCGGTCAATGACAGTCAGGACGATATTGCAAAGGAGTCTTATGAGTCGCTGGTGAGAACTGTTCTTGAGCAGGAAAATGCTCCTGCTGTAGTGCTCATTTTTAATGTGATCGAGTCGGGATACACGGCTCAGGCTCATATGAAGGAGATCGGTGAGCATTACGAGCTGCCTATGGTTTCGGCGGCAGACGCTCTCACTCCCGAATTTGAAGAAGGACGAATGACCTGGAAGGAATATTCGGGCGACAAATCCCACCCCAACACTGATGGTCACAAGCTTTTATGCGAATTTATTGAAAATCTTCTCACATCTGCCGAAAACAGTGCCGACAGCGGAGAATACACACTTCCCGATATTCCGAAATTCGGAACAGCTTACAAAAATGCGGCTCTTGCAACTCCCGAAGCGGAAAACGACAAGATCGTCATTACCGAGACAGGCTCCTTCGAAGCGGTACAGTCGGGCACGTCGGGATTTCCCTGCTCCTGGAAATATAAGGGCGGCAACGAACCGCTGAAGCTTAATACCACAGCAAATGCTTTCTTTGTTATATTTAAGCGTAACAATTCCGACACGATGGGCAGCTTTGATGTTTATATGAACGGCGCAAAGCTGAAAACTGTCAATACAAATCAGTCAGACGGCTGGGGTGAGGCTTTTTCACAGCAGGTCATTAAGTTCCAGAGCGTTAAGGATATGGATATTGAGATAGTTCCTTCCGAAGGAAACGGAGACAGAACTATTGAAATATTAGGCTTTGCAAGCTCGTCAAACGAATAACTGACATATTAAAAACTTCCCGTGAATATGATTTGCGGGAAGTTTTTTTGTACAAAAAAATCCCACAGCAAAATAACTCTGCTGTGGGATTGGTGCGGATAGTGGGGGTCGAACCCACACGGTTTCCCGTCAGATTTTGAGTCTGATTCGTCTGCCAATTCCGACATATCCGCATAAGGTTATTTTACCACATTCCGCTTCGATTGTCAAGCTTTTTTCGTTTATTTTATAAATCACTCAATATCATGAATGACGATTTATTTTTCATTGGGATTTTTATTGATACTTATCAATATCGTTTTGAAGAAAGCAATAGACTGATCACGGAAAAATAATCACTTTACCGATAATATTTTCCGAATTTACAACATTTACCTGCTCATACCTGCTGTCTATGCTTTCTGAAATATTATCTCCAATGACAATATATTCATTTTCTCCTGTTTTTACTTCATTTGTCAAAATACCTGCATAATCAAATTTCTGATAATGGTAAAAAACAGACTCTGTACCATTTATAAATAACGAACCGTCAATTATCTGCGCACTTTCTCCGGGACCGCCCGCTATTCGCTTTACCAACACCGATGATAGTTCATCACAAGTAAATGCAATAACATCCCCTTTTTTATAATCCTTTGAATGTTTGTCAAGCACCACAAGCTGTAAATTACGGTACGACGGCTCCATTGAGCTGCCCTGTATAAGCATAAGCTGATACCAAAACGTTGATACATACCATGCTGCTAAAAAAACAGCACAAACAAAGAAAAGCCATTTTAATAATGACTTTTCTTTGTTTGAAAATTTTTTTCTTTTTTTATCTGATGTGCTGAACGGCTTTTTCATCCGGTTACCTCAATGTCTTCAGATAATTCATAAAGTTTTGCTTGTTTTCAAGCGCTGTTGTAGTCGGGCGGCCCAGATCGTCTCTTGCTCCGATAGAACATTTTACTTCAATAAAGCTTAATTTGTTACGTAATTTAGCAGCTTCAAGCTCTTTATCCAGCAGGTCAAAGCTATCCACAGAAACAGCATAAGGGTATCCGCAGGCTACGGCAATTGCAGTCAGATTGATTTTTGAGGCAACGGTCGGCATTCCTCCCACAGTTTCGTGAGCTCCGTTGTTGATAACAATATGAACCATATTTCCCGGCGCATTGGCTCCCAGCACCGCCATAGAACCCATATGCATAAGCACAGCGCCATCGCCGTCTATGCACCATATCTTTGTATCGGGCTTATTAAGTGCAACGCCCAATGCAATAGAAGAACTGTGTCCCATTGAGCCTACGGTGAGAAAATCATATTTATGGCTTTGTCCGTTTGCTTCTCTTATTTCAAAAAGCTCACGGCTTGCTTTTCCTGTAGTGGAAATTATCGGATCCTCACCCGAAACCTTTACAATGTGCCGAATGATCTCTTCACGTACCATTTTATTCTCATTGCCGTAAACCGTTTTTTCATCATAGGAAAGTGCGCCCTTTCGGATAACAAAAGCAGTATTCTTTCCTTGTTTATGGAGTTTTCGGAAATTTTCCATTGCTGCTGCGACCTCTTCATCGGTTGTTTCTTTGCCAATGACAAAGGAAGCTATGTCCATATCCTCAAGCAGCTTTATAGTCACTTCCCCCTGATAAATGTGCTGAGGCTCGTCGTGAACACCCGGCTCACCCCTCCAGCCTATGATAAACATCATAGGGATAGCATATACCTTATCATTCAGAAGAGAAGCTACGGGATTGATAATATTTCCCTCTCCGCTGTTCTGCATATATACAACAGGCAATCTGCCCGTTGCAAGATGATATCCTGCGGCAAGCGCAGTGCAGTTTCCTTCATTTGCAGCAATGATATGATGCTGAGGATCTATACCATATTTATTCATCAGATAATTGCAAAGCGCTTTCAGCTGTGAATCAGGAACGCCTGTGTAAAAATCCGAATCAATAATTTCTGTAAGCTTTTCAACCTTCATATAACAAACACCCATCCTTTTTGAGAAATATAAAAGCTGTCACAGTTCATCGATCAAAGAAATAATATCCTTGATGGGAAGCAGTCTATCATCAACTTCCAGAGCACGGTGGTATTTTAAAATGTCCTTAGCTGTCTGCTCCATAGCGGGAAAAGCACTTCTGGTAAGCTGATTGGCATAAATGACAATATTTACTCCGTGTTCAGCAAGTTCCGCCTCTGTAACTGAATTGAAAGATGAAGGAACTACAACGATGGGAGTGTCCTTATCCTCCATTCTAAATTTGTCGCAAAATTCCAGTATCTCGGCAGGATCCTTCTTGCGGCTGTGTATCATAATTCCGTCTGCTCCCGCTTCTACAAAAGCTTTAGCTCTTGTCAGTGCATCTTCCATTCCCTTTTCAAGTATAAGGCTCTCAATACGGGCAATTATCATAAAATCATCAGTAAGCTGAACTTTTTTTCCCGCTCTGATCTTCTCGGAAAAATGCTCAATAGTATCCTGCGTCTGTTCGACCTCTGTACCAAACAAAGAATTCTTTTTAAGTCCGACTTTATCTTCGATAATAATTGCGGATACGCCCATTCTTTCAAGGGATCTTACCGTATAGACAAAATGCTCTATAAGTCCGCCTGTATCACCATCAAAGATAACAGGTTTGGTGGTTACTTCCATAACGTCATCGATGGTTCTGAATCTTGAGGTCATATCCACAAGCTCAATATCAGGCTTTCCCTTTGCAGTTGAGTCGCAAAGGGAACTGATCCACATTGCATCAAATTGATCCAGCTCTCCGTTATTTTCGACAACGGTCTTTTCTGCAATAAGGCCTGTCAATCCACTGTGGACCTCAATGGCCTTGACCACAGGGCAAAGCCTGATAAGCTGTCTGAGACGCTTTCTTCGGTACTCGGGCATAGCAAGCTTTTCTTTTATCTTATCGTCAGCATGCTTAACATTTTCATTATAGGTATAGGGAACATCAATAAGCTTTCCGCCGTATTCACTAAGGCGCATTTCCACGTGATCTCTTATTGCTTTCATAGGACCTGACACCCAGTTGTCCCCGTGAATGATATAGTCGGGATGCAGATCATCTATAACAGAATCATACATAAGGTCTTTTTGAATTATAACGTCTCTGATACCTTCTATGCTTCTGAGCATTTCTACCCTTTCCGACTCTTCAAGTGTGGGAAAGCGGTTAAATCTGACCATTACCTTATCAGCCAGTACACCGATTATAACATCGCCGTATTTTTTAGCTTCATTTATTATATTCAGATGACCTTCGTGAATAATATCTGTTGTAAAACACGTGTATACAAAACTCATAGCTTTTTCTCCCGTCAGACATTTTTTTCTATGATCTCTTTGATTATAAAAGCTGCAGTTGCGTCGATTTCATCAAAAGCAACTGTCTTTACCAGATCCACTCCGAATGCCTTTCTGACCTTGGCAATCAGTTCATCTGTGTAAGTCAGCACGCCGTTTTCAACATTTTCCACGCCGTCAAGATATATGGACTCTCTGTTTTTTGCTCTCATTTCATTAAGAGTAAAATGCTCCTCGCATATATATGCCTTAACTTCTCCTTCACTGCCGTCAACGATAACAGGATACCCACCGATCTCACCAAATACACCGGGGCAATGAAGCTTTGTCTTTTTACCTGCTCTTACTGCTCCAAGAATAGCTTCAATTATCTCAAAATTGCTTGACGCATTCATCTGATTTCTTTTAGCGTCAACAGGCATAGGAATACTGCACTCGGACAGTATCTTCTTCATATCCGGCTCAAGCTTTTTTCCGCCGTATCTTATATCAATAAGCATATCCACGCCCTCTGTATGTCCTTCCTTGCTAATGACAACATCGTGGAAATGTGCTACTGCAAATGTGATATCTATATTCCAATAATCCTTGATATCATATTCCTTTGCCACTGCAAATTTAATTCTGGGCAGGAGATGATTGATATTTCCGCTTCCGAAATCAGGATATGCCATTCCCGCAGATTTAAGCCAGGGAATTACTGCGTCTGAATAGGAGGTATTGATAACAATAGCGTCAGACTGTGCTTTTTCATATGCCGCCATAATATTCTTGGTAAATCTTATTGCCAGAGGCGACCATATACCATACGCTCTGATATTTGCCCAGGAAATGCTTCCATACTTCAAGCCCGGATATGCACGGCTGCTGTTCACGATAATATCGGGTGAGAAGCTTTTTATTGCCTCTGCAATGGCATCCACATCGGTAAGATCCACATTGCTTATAACCGAAACTGTGCTTTTATTCTGCCTTCTGATCATTGAAGCAACTCTTACGATATTTACGTCGGACTGCAGCTTCGCATCATTTCTGCCAACAACACAGATCTCCAGATCCTCATCAGCTGTTGACATAAGATAGTCAAGAAGATAATTGCCCACGCTTCCAAGACCGATGATCATTACTCTTGCTTTTCTGCTTTTAAGCGCTTCTCTCATTATATTAAGCTTTTCATTTGTACTTTTCACTTTAGCGTTCCTCCATTTTTCTGATATTTCGGTAATCCTCAACGGTATTACAATTTATCCAGTCACGAACTGTCAATAGTTCATAATCGTCCGCAGTTCTGTTTTCAAAATATTTCTGAATAATCACAAGATTGGTACCCTGCTGTTCTGTTTCAGACAGACTGCTGCATATATGATTTAATTTTACTGTATCTTTAAATTTCCATATCTGCGCAGAATTGCGTATTGATGTAAACGGTTCTTTTATTTCCAACGCCCCGTGATTCGAGTCAAAAATATAATGAATAAATCCATTCACATCTGAATAAAAGGCAACCGCCTTTGATGCAAATATAGCTTCGCAGTTTGCAGTTAAAACATCTCCAAAAGCACTCCATACTTTTTCAAATGTCTCAGGTCTGACATAAAGATCGCCCTCGGCAAACACTATTTCATCAGCACCAAGCTCAAAAGCCTTTTGCAGCCCCAACAGCAGACTGTATCCCGAACCGTAATCTGAAAAATGTGTGTTTTTTATCAAAATGATATCTTTATCAAAACCTGACATTTTTTCAGCGACAGCTTTTTGAAGCTCGCCATACCTGAAGCCACCTACAAGAATTACATTGTCGCAAAACTCATAATTGCTCTTCAGCAGTCTGTAAAGAATGGATTTTTCAAAATCATTTTCATAATACAAGCACTTCACACATTCATTACCGACAGATTGACTGAATCTTGTAGCCATTCCTGCAACTGTTATGATAAGAGTTTTCATCTCTTCATCTCCTAAACACACTTTCGTTTTTTATATCTTGTCAAAATTCCAGATCCTGACAAGCCTCCTTTTTATATCTTCTTCCGTTCTGCTTTTGATTATCAGATCGGGGCTGCTTCCAAGTACGATACAGTTGTCTGGGACATCCTGATCAAAAACAAAGCTGTTTGCGCCGATAATTACATTATTGCCGATCCTGCAATTGCCAATAACAGACGAATTGGCATACATAGTTACATTATCGCCTATTTCAGGCCAGATGCAATCGGAGTTTTTGAAGTTTGCACCTACCGTAACTCCCTGATAAATACAAAAATAATCTCCGAATTTTGCTTTGCCGAGAACAGAACCTATCGGATGCTCAACAATAAAATGCTCGGGCAGCTCAATATTCCAGTACCACTCTACCCCGTTCATAATTTTATTTAGGTAATAGAGTTTATCAGCTAATGGGGTTACCCCCCCGAACGCCTGTTCTATGTGCAAGGTAATATAAAAATACAGCATAAACAGTAGTATTCATCACATCAAAACCTGTTTTAAGATAATAGATCCTGTTTGATCTGTCATAGCTGTCTGTTGTAGATTTTATCGCCGCTCTGATATCCTCAAGGAACTGAGCGTCGTCAATATCCGAAACGTCCCAAAAAGAGTTAAGCTGCCGCTTAACGGTCTGCAAAGTCTCCTCTGCCGTATTCATGTGCTTAAACCCCCAATGTCAGTCTGTCTCTGTAAAACGGGTCTACATCATCCGTAAACAGACTTTGTTCATATGCAATATCGTAATCTGTACCGCATAGAAATATACCCTGTTCAAGATCCAAAACCGCATATTGAGCTCTTGGATCGTGGTTTCTGGGCTGTCCCACCGAGCCTGGATTTATAAAAATAGTCCTTTTTTTATTTCTGTGAGCCTTGTCGTCCGAATCGTAAAACCGCGGAAAAATGTGGGCATAATGAGTATGCCCCGAAAGAACATAATCATATTTCTCATATCCGGATAAACTGCCCTCGGGTTTCAGACCTCCCCAGAATTTGTTTTCCAGATTTCCGTGAACAGCTAAAAATTTCTTTCCGTTTAATTCAAATTCAGCATATCCCTCTTTACCCGATATTTTATTCAGGTAATCCATAGACTCAGCCGTTAATATCTGCCGAGTCCTTTTGGCGGACGCAACACCTCTTTCGGAGGAAAAATGAGCATAATCCTGCTTTAATATCGCATACTCGTGATTGCCCCACAATGAGCAAACCATAGGTATCCGAACGGTCTTTAAAACAGCAATTACTTCATTTGAGCGCATACCGTAATCAATGTTATCGCCCAGCAGCGCAAGTGCGTTGGGTCTGAATCTTTTATTCACATCCGAAAGAACGCTGTTCAATGCGCTGACATTGCCGTGGATATCGGAAAGGATCAATAACTGCATAGCTTACTTTTCGTCCTTCCCATCAGTTTCATTTACAATGATGTCGTCGCTCTCCACTTCTTTATTTTTATTCTCGTCAATACCCAGCTTGTCGTTTATTTTCTTTTTTGCCTTTCTGAAATAAATACCTACAGCTGCTCCTACTGCAATAACCACGCCTGCAATAGCCTGTATGAGATATGTCATAACGGAAGGGTCAATGTAAGCTCTTCCGTTAACGCCAAAGAACAGCATTGCTCCAAAAATCACCGAAGAGCCTGCAATTATTGCACCAAACTTATTTTTCATTTTTATCTTTCTCCTTTTTTTCCTGAATTTTATTTTGAACAGCCCGGATAATGTATCTTCCGCCAACTTCGGCAGAATGATCCAGATTATACAGATATTCGTGGGCAAGATCATTGATCTGCCGACGATATTCCTCAGTATGGGTCAGAAGATAGTCCACCGTATTTTCTGTTTCACTAAGGTTATCCAGATCAAGACTTTTTCCAAGCTTATCCCTCAGTAAGATATTAAGAGGAGTAACGCCTATCGCCTCATAATCGGGATTCATCACCTTCATGGGGGTGTTGATAAACAGTATGGGTTTAAGCGTTGTAAAAGCATATTCCCAGCTGATTCCGCTCCAGTCAGTGATGAGCAGGTCCGCTTCAAGAATAGGACTGTTGGAAGAAAAGTCAGTCTGTATCTCTATTTCAGAGGAAGAATATTTTTCCTTCAATGCGTCCATATATTCTTTTTTCAGACGGACTTCCTGGGGATGAGGTCTTACTGTGATATCATATCCCTTGCCTTTTAGACTGTCAAGCAGTTCTTCAAGGCAGTTATCAATGATATTATCCTTCTGCCATGACGGAGCAATGAGAATCTTCTTTTTTTCATTCGGCTTGTGCTCTGTGGAATTGTAATCCTTCCTCAGCTCGTCGATAAGCGGGTATCCCAGCTCCACAAGATTTCTGCTTGATTTATAAAACATCTTCTCGGTTTTTTCTTCCTCTTCCTTCTGATGCTTACCGGAGCAGAAAATCGTATCAAAATGTTCTGTGCAGCCTTTGCGCATACCCATATTGTTGCTGCCCATTCCGTGCTGCACAAAAATATATTCTATGTTATCCCTTATATAGCTTCTTTTGATATGGAAATTTTCCAGATCGGGCATGGTCATAACTACCACATCAGCGTCCATTTTCATCATCAGTGTGATAAGCTTGTTTTCTCCGATGTAATATGCTCTGATCTTAGGCTCAGCCTTCTCCATTTCAAAGATTTTATCATTTGGGTCGCTTGTAATATAATGAATGGTAATATTGGTATTCTTTAGAATGTATTCAATAAATCCTTTGAAATACTTATAAAAGCCGTTACTTTCGGAATAAAAGACGAGATGCTTGTTGACTACCGAAAAAAATCTCTTGTAATCAGCACGTTCTTTTCTTCTGTTTTCTGAGAAATAGCCCTCCTTCTTTTTCTTGCCTATGCTCTGAAGTTCGGCAAGCTGTTTTCTGCTTTCTTCCAGGCGTTCATAATCCACAAATCTACGAGGACGAATTATCCAGTTACAGATATACATCTGTAAAACTGCCATTAAGTTGCTGCATACCCAGTAAAATGCAGTTCCCACAGCTACGAACCAGCCAAGATATAAGGAAAGCGCTACTGAAAAAATGGTCATTCCGTATTTATTTATCTTTGTCTGCTCTGCCTGTAAAACATTGCTCTTATTCTGAGCGATACAAAGGATAAGCGCTGCCAGACCGGCAATTATCGGTGACCAGATCAAGCTGACCCCGACCTGACTGGGAACCTGTCCCAAATCTACAGGACCGAAACGCATATCAATTGAAGGATTGGCAATTCCAAGTTTTATGACCTCAACAACTCCCATCAGCAGAACCAATTGAATAATTGTGGGAATAGTCGATGCCAGAGGATGATATTTCTTTTCCTTAAACAGTTTGGATTGTTCCTCGGCTATCTGATCGTCCTGACCGTAATATTTCACTTTTATAAAGTTAATATCCGGCTGGATCTTCAGCATTGTTATTGAGTTAAAATATGTCCACAATGATACCGGCAGCAAAATTATCTTACTTATCAAAGTAAAAAGAATTATTGCTAAACCATAGTTATGGCATATGCCGTAACATATATTCATAACCCATTCCAGAGCCGCATATAATATATTCACATGTATTACCTCTATTTTTCAGAAATTGTAATTGTTTTAAAATACAAAGCCAAAGTTCTGCCATCATCACTTTTTCCAAGTTCCTTAGGTGATATAGCATCAGGAAGTTCAAATATCAGGTCCAGCACGCCATCTTTGATGCAATCCGCAGGAATTAAAACTGTCTTTGTCTGGTCATCCTCTGCGATATATGATTCAACTTTTTTGCCATTGGCATAAATTGTTACATTTTGAAACTCGTTGAATGTTTTATAATTCAAAGTGAGTTCCAGATCTGTATTGTCAAAATTCTTTATCATAAATTTCATTTCCGATTCTGTCTTATCAGTCCAGGTACCGTTTGTCTCCGAATCGGAAAATCCCGAAATACAATACTTGCTGACCGTATTTCTTTCTTTGTCAAAATAAAGCTCAGTACCTAAATCATAATAAGCTGAACCGGAGGCAGCATCTACTGACATTTCTTCATCAGTATCAGAGAATGTCATTTCATAAAATGCCAATGCAAGCATTCTTTTGTCCCCGAAATTTGGATCCACATCACAAGGTGCGACTGCATTTGGCAGCAGCAGCTTTATTACGAGTTCTCCGTCCGTGATCAGTTCTCCGGGAATAATTATGGAATAGTTGTCCTTTCCCTTTGCAGTAAATCTTGCAATCAAGGACTCGTTTACATATACCTGTACCGGCTGTTCCCCGTTATATGATTTACAATTTATATCCCATTTAATATTATGGAAATCCTCATTGATGTTGACCTTGAGTTCTGCCTCATTTCCATTAGTCCAGATGAGAGATTCTTCAACTGTCGAAAAGCCTTTTTGAATAAAACGAGGAAATTCATTATGACTTACCGTTTTTCCAAGATCAAATGAAAATGCTGTGCGTTGTTTCTTTAAATCAAATTCCTCAGACGAATTTTCCAAAACAACAGTATCAATTTTAAGATTGGTCTTTTTGAGCAAACTTATTTCGCTGTCTTCACTGCCCGTCTGATCAAACACCAATTCAAGGATATTATCATCACTGATTGATGCTTTTGGAATAATAAAGCTAATATCTTCTGCCGCTCCATATGACAGCTCAGCTGTAAGCTGATCATTTGCATAAAGCGAAACTGCTCCGTCACCACATTTGTCTGCAGTATGAACAGTAACCTTAATGTTTTCAAATTTCTGACCACTCAGATCAAATTTCAGCAGCGCTTTTTGATTTACATTACCATAGGAAATACCATATGGACAATATGTATATCCGGTTCTGCCATCGGTAAATTCAAGAACTGTTCCTAATGCATATGAATAGTCGGCATTCTCGGACAAATACATTCTTCCCGAAGGCTCCAGATTTGCAGTATCATAGGCTGTACCTTTACAGAACATTTCTTCCATTCCGGGCATAAACTGCCTTGACCAGGCATCGTCCCAATTATAGAAAAGAAATCTCCGGCTTCCGTACTCAAGAGAACAGTTACTGATAAAGTTATCATCAACTATTTCTCCATTTGCAAGCGCTATCCATATATCATCGAGAAATTCAAATGACATACTTGTATCAGATACTTGAAATTCATGATGCTCGCCCGCATTTTTTATCATAAATATCGGATTTTGGCTATATCCGACTTGACCATGATCTGCAAGAATAACTATTGTTGAATCATCATAAACTCCGTTGGATTTTAGACTATCTATATATTTTTTTACAAGTAAAGCATTTCCCGCAGCTTCATCATAAGGTGTATATTGAACATCACTATCAGATTTCAGATCTTCTCCGAACGTATATGGAGAATGTGTTCCTTCTAAATGATAAAACTTAAACAGATTACCGGTCTTTGACAGACTAAGCCCCTCTTTTTCGAAACGTTCTGCAAATTTCTGAACGTCGGGTGAAAAAGCAGCTCCTGATGTATCGGACGTTTTTAATTTTGATATTGTATCCGTATCCGTAAAGAAATACTGCTTTAACTGATGAGGCATATAATTAAAAGAAACCAATTTATATATTTCTTTTGCAAATTCCGATTTATCTGATATTATATAATGACCGACTTCTATATTTTCATATTCTATTTTTTCGGGTGAAAGATACATGGAATTAGTATATACATTCAAAGTAAAGTTTTTTTCATTAAATTTTTCATACACAGGGTTATCAATATATGACTTTTTTATATAATCAACATAGGGTTCTTCATTTTCATACCATTTTCCTGTAAGCATATATGGAATAGCACATTTCGTAGTAGGATATGCGCCTAATGTGTCTTTATAGAATGTAAAATCTGCAAACATTTCAGAATATTTTTCATTATCACTGTCGAGCAGTTCGCTAAAATATTCTCCATCGTAAGTGTCAAGTATGAATACAACAATATTCCTGTCTGATGAAAGTTCAAACAAATTCTTATCGGTGTTGACTGCTTGAAATGTATTTTGCATACCTCCGATATTTTGCACAACAAGTGTTCCGGTAGTAACGAGCTGAATCAAAAAGAGAAATACAGAAACTCCCTTGCCAAACACAGGGACCTTTTCTTTGAATTTAACGCAAAGTATGATACATAAAATTATGCATATTGCTATTACTGCAATACTGGCTATTCCATAACTTACATATGAATTCCAATCAATATCAGTGCCATTTAACACTCCGTAATTTCTGGGGATATAATTTCCCTGTATATACAGATAAACTAATCCGCATACAAGCGCAGCATACACATAATTGGATATGCCAAGCTTGCTTATTCCAAAAAAACATACAGACAGTATCAGGAAAGCCAAAACAAATACAATTGCCGATACAGACATCAGCTGACCGAACGAAAACCAATATTCATCTTTATTTGCAAAAAAAATGTCTATTGGTGCAAACATACACAGCATGAAGCTGATCTCAAATGCTAACGCAAGCCATTGAAAAAGGTCTGTTTTCCCAACTATCTTTTTTATCATACATATAACCTCTTTTTAAGACAATAACCATTTAGTGATCATTTTAAAATACAATAGAGCATACCATTCAAATTGATATACACTTAATAGTTTAGCACATTCATATTATAAAGTCAATGTTTTTCTGATAATCCCGTATACACTTTTATGTCTGTCGCTAATATGTCAGAAACGGAAATAAAGGAAAGGACTGTATCCGCTGCCGACCATATAGCAAACTGCTACTAAGAAAATCAACAGCACACACGTCTGATATATGCTCTCCTTAACACTGTTCTTTTTAATAAGTCCGGTAAGTTTTGAATGAGGAATTGAAAAAATTATTCCTGCGATCAAAAAGAACCAATATTCATTTGTCATTACAAATCTGAAATTATTGTAATCTGAGCCTGATAGTGTAAACATACCCTTTATAAATTCGATCGCCGCGGACAGAGAATCCGCTCTGAAGAACACCCAGCCGATCAGAATGACAAACAGCGCATAAATGTGCCTGAATACTGACGGTATCTTTTTAAGAACCTCTGAAAACCCTAATCTTTCAATTATCAGGAAAACTGCATAGAACAGTCCCCAGACAATAAAATTAAAGCTTGCTCCATGCCAGAGACCTGTCATAAAGAAAACAATGATAAGATTAATATATGTTCTCATTTTGCCTGCACGGCTTCCGCCAAGAGGAATATAAAGATAATCCCTGAACCAAGAACTTAATGAGATATGCCACCTGCGCCAGAATTCCTGAATTGACTGAGATATATACGGATAATTAAAGTTTTCGGGAAAATCAAATCCGAAGATCTTACCTAAGCCGATCGCCATATCAGAATATCCGCTGAAATCAAAAAATATCTGTAAAGAGTATGCAATTATACCTATCCAATTCACAAATATCGAGCCATACTCTCCGCCAAATGCCGTGTCGGCGATTTTAGCCAGTTGATCTGCGATAAGCACTTTTTTGGAAAAACCAACTGAAAAACGCATAACACCTGTGTATGCATTATCCCATGTAGTCTTACGATCAAGAATCTGTTTTTCAACATCAACATACCTTACAATAGGTCCCGCAATGAGCTGAGGAAACATCGATACATAAAGCGCTAAATTGATAAGATTTTTCTGGACTTTGACATTTCCGCGATATACATCAATAACATAGGACATTATCTGGAATGTATAAAATGATATACCTATAGGAAGAAGTATTTCTTGAATCTGTATGCTGCTTCCGAATACTGAATTTATCGTATCTACTGTAAAATTCAGATATTTAAATACATAAAGTACGCCTAAATTATAGATCACAGAAAAAGCTAAAAACAGAGAACGACCCTTTCGGTTTTCTTGAACCAGAAATCCCAGACCATAATTGATCAATATTGAAGCCAGCATTACCAGAATATTCTTAGGTTCTCCCCAGGCATAGAAAAATAACGAAGCAAGAAGTAATATTACATTCCGATACTTTTCAGCGGAAAGAAAATACAGGATAAGAACCACAGGCAAAAATATAAATAAAAAAACAGTCGATGAAAAAACCACTTATTTGGCCTCCCCCAAATATTCTATCCTGAGTGCTAGCTCTCTGGCATCATCATTTAATCCGGCATCTTTGGGAACAAACGAATTGCTGCACTTTCCAAAGATCGTGTAGATATGATTATCATTCTTTTCCAGCATATCAGGCGTTAGGATCAGCTCATATGCCCCGGCTTCGGAACAAACATTTTCCGCCACCTTCTCACCATTTACATAAAATGTGACCATATCCTCATTCGTACCATCAAAGACCTGACCCGGAACGACATATCTTATGAATAAACCCTTATTACTTATTTCAGGAGACTGTAAAGTAAAAGAAAATTCTTTATTTACCCACACAAAGCCATTCTCTTTCTCATATACTCCAATATTCTCAGACATATTATATTGTTCATTTGATGCACCGTCAAAAGATGACATATATACTTTTCCGGGCACATAATTATCAAGCGCTGCATCAAGATTCTCTATAAATCCGTTTGTACGGTTCTTTATCATTGAATCAACCAATTCAATTACTACTGCATCAGAATTGTCAAGATAATAATTAAAATCCATTTTGCCCCAATCGCCATCTATCCTTGTGATATCACCATTTGGATCCTTTATATAATTGTTATAACTTACAAAGTATATTTCTTCGTCCGGATACATTGTGGTAACATCCTTGATAAACCCTTCCGCAAATGAATCACCATATAACAATAAATGCATATTATCATAACATTCATATTCTGCCGGAGCAGTGGAATACTGATAAAATGTTTCATCAAGTTTATTCCATACATTTGCCAGATCCCATACATCCGCGTCACGCCAGAACGGAGTATTTCTTTCCTCAACACCGGTAAAAACCATATTTCTGTAATTTTTTCCTGTTATTTCATTCAGCTCTTTTATGATCCGCTGGCTTGTAGTCTGTTCATAAATGCGTGACCAGTGAACTCCCGAAGCATAATATGTCGGATAATTCAATTGGTCTGCATAGTCCTCACAAAAAAGCGCTTTTACATCAGTAGCTGAAATTTTATCCCTAAACAGATCTGCAGAATAAATATTAGTATCGTTCTTCAAGTAAACATAATTTTCGGGTATTTTATCCAAAAAAAGATGTGCCTTGCTTGGTATAATATATATATATAATTTTTTGCCCCATTTATCTAATTTTTTCTGAACGCTTGAGAGATGACCTACAAATTTTTCCATCATTTCCTGATTTTCTTCTATTGAAAAATCATTGGAATTGCCGATATTGAGTTCTGATAAAATATAATGTTTTGAAATAATATAATGATCCTTACCCATCGGATCTCTGGCTTCATTAAATAAATTATATCTTAATGTATTATATGTTTTTGTATAAATACCGCGTAACGGTAACTGCTTGTCTGTCATTTGGGATGCTGACGATTGATATTCGCCCGAAACAAAATTCTCAAACGTTAATTCCTTACTTTCAACTTTGTCAGTATATCCTTTAAGCTCAACATCTACATCAATTTCAAACAATTTTTTGGCTGCCATCAGTATCATTGGCAAAAAGATAATGAGTAAAAAAACAATAACACTTGTCTTTTTTATTATATCCATATACCATTCCTCCGAATTTGTAATCAAGCTTAAATGGATAAGAGAAGATGTACCTTTTCCCGGACTAAATCCGCTATCCAACAATAAAATCCGTCATCTTTTTTGAAATGACTCCTGCCGAACACTCCTCTTTAACATACCTTGCAGCATTTTTTCCCATCTGACAGCATTTGTCTCTATCTGAAATAAGCTCACTAAGAGCCACTTCAAGATTTTTTTCGGTATCATCAAGGTCAATTTTGCAAACGCAGTCATCGGGAAGCTCGGAAAACCATCCGCCGTTATTTGTAATGCATACCTTGCCCAATTGTAAGATACGGAGCATTGCACCCGATGTCTCACCCATAGTGGGATTTCTGAGATTTACTATAATATCGGCATAACTTACAAAGCTGTTGAACTCATCAAGCTCGGTAAAGCCTGTCTTTATGATAAGACCGTCTTCCAGCTCATCATTAACATATTCGCCCTTTCCCACCATAACATAGCATATCTTTTTATCGGATCTTGCTGCGATTTTTTTTACAGCATGACATGTTTCCCTGTTGAGCTTAGTATTCTGAATATAACCGAATGCGCAAATAACCACTGCATCTGTAGGAATCTTGTATTTCCCGAAAAGCTCTTCCCTGTCAATGATAACCGCATTATCGGATATCTGCTCAATTAAATTGATATGCGCAATACGGTCAGCTTTAACTAATCCGGTATCAAGGATTTTATTCTTTGTATATTCCGAATGTGTAATAAACCTGTTTTCCGATCTGAGCAGCTCGGTGTTCAGGGGCAGTTTGGACGCTAATTGTATATTGATCTGATGATTTTTAAACCCTTCTTTGAAAGAAACAAACTCCTCAATGGAAAAGTCTTTATATAAAGATGTAAAAAGCGTCCTCTTTTGTTCTTTATAGTACCCCCAGATAAAATGGAACAGAACCAGATCATGCTGAATAATAATTCCGGGGTGTTTCAATGCAGTTTCATATATGTATGAATGAAACTCAGCATTATTTCCCATATTGTACAGAATATAGTCAAAGCTATCAAAATCGACTATATCGGCGCCAAATTTCAGAACAGGATATTTTTTCAATGAATCATCGGTGATATCATAGTTGTCTGAAAACAAAGTGATATCAAAATTATCCTTGAGTGCATCTACAAGTACCACTGAATAATCCGAAATTCCGCTTTTCATCGGCGGAAACGGACTTGCATATAAAAGTTTTGGTTTACTCATCGATACACCCCGCTTATTCAGAAAGAAGACTGTCTATAACATAATCCCAGTCCATATGCTTGTCGATCAGCGATCTCTTTCCTGATTTTCCTAATCTTTCAGCTTCGCTGCGGTTATTATAAAGATAATCTATCTTTTCGGCTATCTTCTTTGCCTCCGGCTCAAGAATAAATCCGTTAACATTATCCTCAACAAACTCAAGAGGTCCACCCGAATCGGTATGAACGATAACGGGTTTTTCGGAGAAAAAGCCTTCCAGCGTAATATAACCGTAATCCTCGTCATATGCGCCGAAATATACACAAAGACACCTTGCATAGTAGGAGATCTTTTCCTCTTCCGAAATAAAGCCTGCAAGAATGACCTTATTCTCCAGATCATTTTCACTGATAAGCTGCTTTAAGTATTCTATCTCCCCGGAATCTCCGCCGCCTGCAATAACAACTTTTGCATCAGACCTGATATATTTTGCTGCTTCTACCAGAAGCCTCTGACGCTTTATTGTGTTGATACGGCTGGGATAAAACACGAAATCCTCATAATCCTCACAGTGGAGCTTCTCATAATTTAAAGGAGGGTGATAAAGCACCGTTGAATCCAATCCGTTATATTTTTTAAGTCGGTTTGACGTATTCTGAGCTATTGTAAATCTTTTTTTGTATTCAGAAAGGTATCTGTTATCACAATCAACAATAAAATCTCTTATTTTTTCGCCGTCCCGCCAGCAATTTATATCACCGTACTGAGTCCCCCAGATATCATATGCCTGTCTGTGCTGATGCATTAGCCAAAGCACTTTATTGTCATGTTGGATATAATATGCAGGAAACTTCATTGCAATAACTTTATCGATTTTTTCCCTGCCTGCTTCGGAAAGATCGATCATTCTGCCCATATTCATAGCCTTTATCAGCGTTTCCTGAGGATACCATTTAAATGGGATAGATACTATATCTGCTTTATGTCCCCTTTTTATGAGTTCATCCTTCAGCATTTCTGTCAGGATCTCTGCCCCTCCTGTGGTAAAAGGGACCTGCACAGTAACAATAGCAATTCTCATTATGATCCTCCCATTAAACTAATCTTTTGTGTCCCGAAAGCTCATCGGAATATTTTCTTTCTCTGATGACCATTAGTCCTGCGCTTACGGACGAAGGCTCTGACCCGATATAAAGAACTCCGTCTGAAAGCAAAAAATCCTTACAGTCCGACAAACAAAGCCTCGGAACATAAAAATCTTTTGCCAGGCGAGAACAGTCACTTTCCTTGTCGGAAGTGATCAATGCTTCGCTTCCGAGGAAACGTGTAAGCAGACTGTCAGCTTCGGAAATTCTGACAAATTCAATATTGTCAGTTACCGCATAGCCCTTCATAAGCATTCTGATATATGGCGTATCATTATGGTCCCCCACTGCAAAGACTCTGATGTTTTCACCGCAGGCTCTTTTATATAGATAAACGGCGTTTATCACCATTCCCATTTGGTCTTCGGTACAGCATTCGTCAATAATAACGCCCATAAGCTCGGTCTCAATAAGCTCGCAAAGAAGGCTTTCTTTGGGGGTCGCTTTTTTGATCTCTTCAATATTTATCATATGCTCCCACACCTTACTTTCTTGCAACTACCGCATAATCACGGCATCCGAAAAGGAGTTCGGAAACTTTCTGCATAGACTCGTTAAATTCTCCGAATTCTGTTTCGTCTTCTTTGATTTTCGGTATGCTTAACGGATACCTGCTGCTCTCAAGATAAATGATGTCTACCTTTGAAAAGCCGGCTTTTTCAGCGAGATATTTCAGTGTTAACGGGTGTACAGGCTTCTGATGCGAAGGATCGATATAAAATGCACCGTAAAAAATTGCCAGCGTCTGTGGATTCTGAGTCTCCATAATAAGGCAGCAGCCGTCCTCCAGCTTTTCATACGCCATATTACATATAGTCACTATCTGATCTGTAGTGATATGCTCAACCACCTGTCCCAAGAAAATTCCATCAGTGCTTTCCTGACGGCTCAGATAAGCAATTGCGTCATCGAGAACCACAGGAAGCCCCAGAGATTTCATATATTCCACATATGGCTCGTACTGATCCACACCTGTAACTCCCACGTTATTTTCCGAAAGCAGCTCGGTGAACTCTCCTCTGCCGCAGCCAAGGTCCAGGACATTCTTTTTGCCTTTGAAATACGGGATATATATCTTCTGAACAGATTTAATATGCTCTCTGCTTCCTCTGAAATGATTTTCAAAGTCAAAATAATCTATCGAATTATAGACATTGGAATTTTCCGGTGCAGAATACTGAACGCTTTCCGCCTGAGAAGAAGCTGTCCCGGCATTTTTTTGAGTTCCTTTTTCCAAAGAATTTATTCTTGCTTTCAGACTGAAGACCTCCGCAAGCAGGAGCTGAATGGTCTTTTTGTCCCCATCGACAAATTCGGAAAGAATACTGTCGTAATTTGATAATGCTTTGTTTATATCTCCGACATTATCACCTATCTGATGAGTATAGCCGTCAAGCTGTCTTAAACTGTTTTCGAAGGAATCTGTTCTTGCCTGCACATCTTCCGCCAGCTGTACGATGGAAGCAGCTTGCTCACCCAAAATTCTGTCATAGTTCTCCTGTGCTTTAAGCAAATCGTTTGTGCTGTCGTCTATCTGATGAGCAAAGATATCAAGCTCGGCCAGGCTTTCAGCAATTTTTTGGGATTTTTTGTTTATTACTTCCGACTGATTCAAAAGCTTGCTTATTTTACCGGTAAGCTCTGCCAATTTTCGGTCATTATTGCCAATTCTCTTTGCAAGACTACCGTTAACATTATTTATTCTATCATCAAGAGCGATACGTTCATTGTACAGTTCATCACGCAGACGATAATTTTCATTTACCAGCGCGTTAATTCTGCTGTTTACTCTGAAAATGCTGACAAAACAACTAAAGAGCCTGCCTATTACAGGAATACGCATAAGCTTTTTATTTCGCATTCTCTTTTTGTAATCCCTGTCAAGCCCGATAATATCCACACCGCACTTCTCACCCTCAGCGGAATAGCGCAGCATATGTAATATCTCAGCAGGAGAATACTCTAAAGACCGAAGCCTGGAAAGAAACTTTTTTCCTCCCTGAGCATCAGGCTTTCTCCAAAGAATATTGATGTATGCTTTCTCTATAAATTCTCTGTCGGTAAACTTATATAATTGATCGACATTTATACTTTCATAGCCCGTAAGGATTATTCCTCTCTGCTTTCCGCCCTGAGATGAAGCCATTACCTTCATGCGTTCAAGCTTTGCATTTCTGCTGTTATCTTTTGATAATAGCGCAAGCAATGACTCTGCTTCACTTTTTGAGGGAACTCTTCCTATAATGGTCATATAAGCCATATTAACAAATTTTTCGCCGTCATATGCCAGCAGTTCCCGTATATTTACAACGCCTCCTCTTTCCGCGGGAAGACGTGCAGGGGTAACAAACCTGAGCTTGTCCAGATCATCTTTTTTCCTTTTCAGATCGCCATAGAGTGAAGAATACTCCAAAGTATCATCGTCATAAATGTCCAGCGTCATACTTTCAAAAGACTTGCGGCCAAAGTAATACGAACTGTTATCCAAATCCGAGAACATATATTCACCTCAAAATTTTTGGTTAAGGCATAGGGAAAAATTATGCCGCTTAATACTTCACTTAATATAAATAATCGTTTTGTAAGCAAAATTATACTTATACATTATACCACAAATGTACTTTTTTGTCAAGTAAAATAATTTTGTGTGCGGACCATCCGCGGTCTGTGATAACGAGATATCTGTGTACAGAAGCGAGTCTGACGATGACCCCTATGCCCTTCCCACAATTATCCGGAACGGAAATATATCAGACATTTCATGGGTACTGGAATCGGGTGATGTAGGCGGCATAATTCTCGTGTGGATAGGTGTCATATTCATTATTATTTCTGTTAGCCTGGCGTCATATTACATAGAGGAGCAAAAAGAAGCAGCTGCACCGCCTGAACCAAATAAAAAAGCCCCCCATAAAAAAGAAATAAAAAAAGTAAAAAACGCAGATAATGATTTTTTCTCTGTATTTTTGATTTTTATCCCTGTTTTGGAGCAACATACGATTTAAACCCCTAATTCTGCGGCAGAATTAGGGGTTATTCAACAGACTGACTACCTATTTTACGAGTGTTTTTGATTTGTTTCAGACAGACGCCTTTTCAAGCATTTCGGCAAGCATTTTATGCTTTTTGACAGCATTTTTGGTATAGATGTGCTCTTCACCGAGACATGACCTGCGTATCTCTACCGCTCGGCTCATATACTCCAGAGCATATTTATATTTGCCTTGCTTCTCATACCATTCGCTGATGTTGCAGTATACCCACGCAGTCTGCGGGTGGATCTCACCGAACTGCTTCAGGCGTATCTCCAGCGTTTGGTCGTACAGCTTCTTAGCATTCTCAAAGTCGCCCATTCCGAGATAATCGTTGCCTATATGCGCCAGCGATGCGGAGACATCAGGGTGATAGTTGGGATAATTCAGGCGTTCACGGCGTATCTCCAGTGCCTTTTCATGGTAAGTCTTTGCCAGTTCAAAATTACCCATCTTCTGGTATGCAGTGCCGATATTGTGATATGAATAGGCAATGTCGGAATCCTTTGCACCGGGTGTATTCTCTCTGATTTGCAGGGATCTCTTGTAACTGTCCAGTGCATTTTCATGATCGCCCTGGTTCAGCTTTACTATACCGATGTCGTTCATCGTGGTGGCAAGCTCCAGCTGACGGGCATTGTTGTTTTTGTATTCGTCCTTGCTAAGCTCTTCGCGGGTCTTGTCATAGTATTTCAGAGCCTGGTCATAATCGGACTTTTTGCGGTAGACAAACGCCAGCCTGTTATATAGATACCACACCGAATATTCCGTTATCTCATCGGTGTAGTGGTCTATCGCCTCTGAAAAGTCATTTATCGCGTCGTTGTATCTGCCAAGGCTTGTCTCAGACTCTGCCTTTATCTCCAGCAGTCGGACGATGATCCTGTCCCTGCCAAGTTTCCGTGCGTTATCAACAAGCATGCCGCACATCTTGCAGGCGTTATTATAGCTGCATCTGTCATTGACCAGCCTTGCAAGATCGCAGCCTGCGCCGAGCTGCTCCTCCGTTTCCATCGGGATACGTCTTACGGTATTCTTTGCGGTCTCGCACAGCGCAGTCAGGCTCTGCCGGGAGACGTCCTCGTCAGATATGAAATCGCGCAGCCTTTCCAGAAAAACCTCGTAACGGGTGTATGTTCTGGAAATATTGTTGTTCACCGTTTTGAGTATCATCGGGTGGAGGTGTATCAGCACAGGATTCTGGCTGTTGTTTATCATCACCCAGCTTTTGTCACCAAGACCGTTTATGATATTGTTGTTGCTAAGCCCAGCCAGCCGCTGAAAATCTTTTCTGCCTATGCCGGACAGGGGTACCAGGGCAAGCATAGACAGCACGTCCTTTTCGTCATCGTCAATGCTGGAGGCTTTGTAGAGCTTATCTATGAAGCCATCGAGTGTATCCTGGGAAGCTTTGCCGTCCTTGGTAATGTTGACGAACTCCTCCGGGCTGGTGTTGCCGTCCTGCGAAAGACAGACGGTGATATCCCTGATCTCCAGGTCGCCGTTGAGGATCGTCTTCGCTGAAAGCTCAATGAGCAAAGTATGGCCATCAATGGCGGTCAGCAGCTCGTCCAGCGCATTTCGCTCATCATCATCGTTCAGAGGACGGTAGTGCTTCTCGAAAAGTGCGACCTGCTCATCGCGGGAGAGCGGAGGTACAGGCAGCAGAAGATCCTCTGCGCCCAGGATATTGCAGCGGGACGTGATTATCACATCGCAGCCGCACTCCATCAGATCGTTAAAATGGTCATCAAATTCAATGTCCATGTTGTCTATCACAAGCAGTACACTGCTGCCTCGGCGGCGGAGGATATCCAGTCTGGAGGCGTACTTTTCATCGTCTGAGCGTTCATTTTCCATGAGGTTCGCAAACGACATTGAAAGTATGGTGTGATACAGGTCTTTCTTGAAGAACACATACTGTACCGTACTGTACTGTTCCTTGTGGGTGTTAGCATATTTCGCTGCCGTGCAGGATTTTCCCATTCCGCCCATGCCTTTCAGGATAACGATGTGTTTCTGCGCAAGACGGTCGCTTATCTGCTCAAACAGGTCTTTTCTGCCGATGAAGTTCTTTGTCTCAGGCGGCAGGATATAGGAAAGGACGGGAAGCTGCTCCCGCTGCGACTTCAGGTGTTTTTCTATTCGTGAAATATCACGCTCCGGGTCTACCGAGCGCAGCGAACTGTTATCATCATACAGCGATATTTTCAGATCTACACACGCTTTTGCTATATCCTCTTCCGAATAACCGCTCAGTTTATTCACGGCAAGCTCACTTATCGGGTAGGATTTTGCAATGGTAATCTCAGCGTTTTTTCCCATGTATATGCTGTATTCATTGAATATTTTTTCAGCTTCATCAGATGTGAAAGCCAGTCCTTTCATCAATTCATGATAATTCATAAGATACTGACCGGTGAGCACATCATCAAGCGATTCCGGATCAAAGTCATCATGGCTGTAATCATTTCTGCAATCAATAGCAGTCTTCATCTGTATCCTGTAAATAAATGGTTTACCAAATGAATTTTCGAACTGATCCGTCACCTCAGAACGATAATAAAACAGCTTCTGACATGCCTGAAGATCAAGCTCATTCAGACGTGATCTGTTATCCAATATGCGGTGTTTGGGATCTCTCTTCTGCTGATCCTCATTTTTCAGGTTGTCCCACAGATTTACATTGTCAGATATAAGCTTTTCCAGTATGGTCATAAGAAACGGATGAAAAAATTTATTGCCTGCTTTTTTCAGGATGTCTACATTTTCATTGGTGCTCATGATATGCAATCCTTTCCGGGTTTATATTGTTTGTATTATACCACAGTCCAACAATCTTTTCAACCATTTTTTGTAGTTTTGAATAAAATTTTGTAAAAACAGTGAAAAGCGTCATTTCAAAATCAAACTATAATTTTGTAACAACATAGTAAAAAAACAGTTCAAAAGCCGTAAATTGCATATGTAAAAACTTCCTGTTCAAAGCGGCAACAGTAATTTTACCGCTTCCTCTTGAAAATCTCCCGAAATTATTATATAATGTTTAGTATAAGTTTACGCCAAAACAGGCAAATCACAGCATTTCAGGATAGGAGATAAGTTTGATAAACAAAGATTTTCAAACCGAGTTTTGTTTCTTATAGATCTGGCTGTCTCCGCGATTTGCTTACGGCAATTTATAATTGCCATAACCAACAAAACTCTCAGGAAAGAGGAATGGTCATAACAATGATAAAAATTTTATTCGTCTGCCACGGAAATATCTGCCGAAGCACCATGGCTCAGAGCGTGTTTCAGTTTATGGTGAATAAGGCGGGACTTGACCGCAGCTTTGAAATAGATTCGGCGGCAACAAGCACCGAGGAGATAGGCAATCCGCCCCATTACGGCACCGTGGGAGAGCTGCGCAGGCACAATATCCCTGTTATCCCCCATCGTGCGAGACAGCTTACAAAGGCTGATGAAATACATTTTGACCTGCTTATCGGAATGGACTCCGCAAATATCCGTAATATGCGCAGAATAGTGGGCAGCAGTGAAAAAATATATAAGCTTATGACATTTGCGGATATGGAAAAAGACGTTGCCGACCCGTGGTATACGGGAGATTTTGCCGAGACATACGCCGATGTTAAGCTTGGCTGTGAGAAATTACTTAAAAAGCTGACCGATTAATGGAGAAAGCCTTCATATAAGCCCCGCCGCCTGAAATCCGAATATTCCCGCAATAACGCAGAGACTTCCTGCAAGGGAAAGCTTTGAGGGCTTTTCCTTCTGCGAAAAAAATCCCGAAACGAACATAACTATAAGTATCATCGGCTGAATGAACGAATAATTCGTAAGGCTTTCGGCGGCAATGCGGTTTTCACACAGAAGTCCCAGAGCATTGGGCAGCTTGCAGGCAAGGACAATGAGCATACCTTTCAGTCCCTCGGGGCTTTCCTTAGGAATATTCAGTGGCTTTGCGGCAGGAAGCATAATAAGAGCAAGTATAACAAGGGCGCATAAAAGCGTCATTGTGGAGGATATATAGCTTTCGGCAGCTTTCATAATAAAGCCGTAGCTGAATTTTGCGGCAAGATACAGCACAAGTGGCAGGACTATCCTTTTATATTCTACCTGCCTGCGTCCCTCCCGTGCGATAAGGAACAATCCTGCGGCGGTTACGATTATGCAGAGAATCTTTAAGCCCTTTATGTCCTGTCCGTAGAGGAATACGTCAGTAAAATAGGACATAAAAAGTGTAAGACCCAGCCATGCTTTAAGCTCGAATACCGACATCTCCGCAAGTATCTTCGCACTCATACCAAATTCCAGATATTTGCTCAGTGCGATAAGCCCGATAAACAGAAAGCTCATGGGACTGAGGGTGAAATGCATATCCGAAAAAGGTAAGGTAAATAGCAAGAAAAATATAGTTCCCGAAGCCATTAAAAAGGTCAGCTGAGAGCCTGTGTATCTGCATTTGCTGACGGCATATTTATCGTTCAGCGAGGTAATGGAATAGAGGGCAACTACGGTTATCATCAGAAGCATGGTACAGTTTTCCTTTCATTATTCAAAGCTGCCGGAAATTTGTCTCATTTTACAGCTCTCCTGCAGCATTACATAAGTAAATTATAAAACGGCAGCAATAAAATGTCAAGACAGATATGAAATGAAAAATTCAAATACTTTCCCTTAGATAATCCATATTTATGTAGTATAATCGAAAAGTAATACAATACACGGAAAGAGGTTATTTTAAATGACGGGAAATATGACAGAGGGAAAGCCCCTTGCTCTTATTTTCAGATTTGCCCTGCCGCTTTTGATCGGCAATATTCTCCAGCAGACCTACAATGTTATCGACGCAGCCATTGTGGGACGAATACTCGGCTCGGACTCGCTGGCTGCTGTGGGAGCTTCAAGCAGCGTTCAGTTTCTTGTGCTGGGCTTTTGTATGGGTATCTGCTGCGGCTTCGGTATTCCCCTTGCCCAGGCTTTCGGTGCAGGAGATAAAAAAAAGCTAAAAAATTTATCTTTCACGGATATCTGCTGACGGGAGCTGCAGCTGTCATCATCACAAGCGTATGCGCAGCTTTTTGCAGCGGGATATTACAGCTCCTGTCTACCCCCGAGGACATTTTCACAAACGCATACAGCTATCTGCTGATAATATTTCTGGGTATACCGTTTTCACTTCTTTACAATTTTCTTTCGGCTGTGCTGAGAGCTGTGGGCGACAGCAGGACACCGTTTTTCTTTCTCGCCGTATCAACCCTGCTGAATATCCTTCTCGACCTTGTTTTTATAGTCTGCTTTAAATTGGGCTGTGCAGGTGCTGCGGCAGCTACGGTCACGGCACAGGCGCTCAGCGGAATATGCTGTTTTGTTTTCATAAGAAAGAACAAGCCCGAGCTGTGCCTTGAAAAGTCGGACAAAAAATTAAACTCAAAGGCGCTTACAACTATGATATCTATGGGTATCCCCATGGGTCTGCAGTATTCCATCACCGCCATAGGAAGCATGGTCATGCAGTCGGCAAACAATGGTCTCGGAAGCGTTTATGTGTCGGGATTTACTGCAGGAATGAGGATAAAGCAGTTCATTATGTGTCCGTTTGACGCCATTGCAACAGCAGTCTCGGTTTTTGCGGGACAAAATCTGGGCGCGGGAAAAACGGACAGAGTAAAAGCAGGGCTTGCACGGGGAATTGCTGTGGGCGTGGGCTACGGAATTGCGGCAGGGCTTGTGCTTATTTTCTTCGGCAGAACGCTTTCAGGCATATTTATCGACCCCGGCGAGACAGCTGTGCTTGACGCTGCGGCAAAATATCTCCGCTGTCTGGGCTGCTTTTACTGGGCAATAGGCTTTCTGAATGTATGCCGGATGACCACTCAGGGGCTCGGATATTCGGGCAGAGCGGTCATCTCGGGTATTATGGAAATGATCGCAAGGATAGCGGTGAGCGTATTTTTCGTGGATACATACGGCTTTACTGCAATCTGCTTTGCAGATCAGTCAGCGTGGCTTGCCGCCTGCATTTATATCGTGCCGATGTGCTTTTACTGCGTTAAAAAGGCGGAAAGAAAATGCAGTGGGGAAAAATAAGATCGAAATATGCCGTTTTATGATATTCTGTCCAGATTATTATTGGAATTTGTATCAATTTTTTGCAAAAAAATCGACTAAATTTCCAACAATCTATTGACATTTGTGTAAAATTATAGTAAAATATCACTATCGACTATAGTAATAACAGCATAAAGGAGACTAAAATAATGTCAAAAATCAGCAGGAAGATAATTACTACTGTAATATGTATGCTGCTTATCCTTACCGTTGTGGTAATTGCCACAGCGCTTATTATGGCAGGCAAGCAGACAGACGAGCTTATGACCGAACACGCAGTTATAGGAATACATATCCTTGAAAATTCAATAACTGAGGAGGAAGCACGTCTTGTCAGAGCGGCAGACTCAATAAATCAGGGTGCCTCTGCAGCCGCCCTTTCCGGCAATACACGAAACTTTGAAAACGCATGGAACGAGGTCAGGGAAACAGATCACGACTTTGTTATCCTCACCGATACAGAGGGCAATGTTCTATGGCAGTCCGAGGGCTGCAATGTGACCTCCTTTGACGTTTCGGAAGCACTTGCAGGAAATGCTAAAAGCGGTATTGCCGCAGACTGCGGAATTGCTCTGGCAATTGAATACATTGCTCCCGTAAAGTACAACAACAGCACCATTGTAGGCGCAGTAGTTGTCGGAATGGATCTTTCAGAGCCTACGTATCTCGACAATATAAAGGCACAGTCCGAAACGGAAGTCACACTTTTTGCAGGTCCCACACGATATGCCACCACCCTTATAGATGAAAACGGCAACAGGATCGTCGGAACGGATATGTCCGACTCTATTAAGAAAATAGTTATAGACAGCTCCGAAGAATACCGCGGCAAGGCTGTACTTGTGGGTCAGGAGCATTATGTTATCTATCAGCCGATGTTTGATATGGACGGCAAGCTTGTGGGTGCATATTTTGCAGGTCTTTCCGCAGCAAGCGCAAACGCACTTTTCAGAAATATGCTGATAATCGTTATAATCATCGGCATTGTCGTTATGGTCATATCCTCGGTGATACTTTTTATGATAATCAGAAAAATGATAGAAAAGCCCATTATTGAGGTAAATAATATTGCCGAAAATATGAGCCGCGGCGACCTGAGCGCGCCCGACAGCAGCTTTGATTTCAGCAACGATGAGATGGGGCTTTTCGCCCGAAGGCTCGAGAATACCAAAAATGCTCTGAGCACATATATCACCGATATTTCAGAAGTGCTTTCTTCCATGGCAAACGGCGATTTTACCCACTCCCCCTCTGTTGAATATATGGGTGATTTTGTAAAGATAAACGAGTCCTTTAAGCAGATAAATCAAAATCTCCACGGGATAATCCGCAATATCATTCTATCCGCAGACGAGGTACTGAGCGGCGCGGAGCAGATGGAAAGCGGTTCCCAGACTCTTGCAAACGGCACCACCACCCAGGCGGCTGCTATTGAGCAGCTGTCCTCCTCGATAAGCGATATTTCCTCTCAGATAACCAATACAGCGGATAACGCAAGCACAGCCAACGAGCTGTCCCTTCGCACCGCAGAAAAGATTTCCGTTCAGGACGAGGAGATAAAGAATATGATCTCGGCTATGAACGATATCCAGTACCAGTCCCAGGAGATCGGCAAGATAATTAACACGATCGAGGACATTGCGTTCCAGACGAATATCCTCGCCCTTAACGCCGCCGTTGAAGCCGCCCGTGCAGGAGACGCAGGAAAGGGCTTTGCAGTTGTTGCCGACGAAGTAAGAAATCTTGCGGCAAAAAGCTCCGAGGCAGCACAGAGCACACGAGACCTCATTACAGCAACCGTTACCGCTGTGGAAAACGGTTCCCGCATAGCGGAAGCTACTGCGGACTCTATGCAGGCAGTAAAGACCTTTGCGGAACAGACAAATGAGCTAATCACACGGATATCTCAGGCATCCGCATCTCAGTCCGAGGCAGTTCATCAGGTCACCTCGGGAATAGATCAGATATCGGGCGTTGTTCAGATGAACTCTGCCACCGCCGAAGAATCGGCTGCCTCCTGCGAAACTCTCAGCAGTATGTCCAAGGAGCTAAAAAAACAAATTTCCAGACTCAGAGCATAAATTTAATAAAAAAGCGACCGCCGTTCTCTGTACAATCGGAGAACGGCGTTTTTTTTGCAGTATCAGAAAGCAAGCTTTGAAAAATAATTCACGGTCATTTCACGCATACGTTTTCTCGCCTTGGGAGAAAATCCGTGCCCCTCGTTTTCAAACACTTCAAGGCGGCAGTTTTCAAGCACAGAGCAAAGCTTCTCGGAATATGATATATCAACCAGCCTGTCACTGTCCCCGTGAAGCAGCAGAACGGGTGCTTTAAATGCGCTTACCGCTTCAAAAACATCATATTCGGGCAATCCCTCCCTGAATTTCCTTGACAGCTTCATTCCCATAAATTCAACAGGTCCGGTCATTTTTTCGGGATCTTCCGATATCCAGTTGTCGGGTATGCAGAAGGCAGGGTATAAAAGCGCCATGCCCGCTATCCTGTCCGTCATCTGAGCTGCTGTCAGAGCGGAAACAAATCCGCCCTGGCTCTCGCCGTAAAGATATATCCTTTCCCTGTCCGCAAAGCTGCATTCGGATATCATTGCGATAACGCTCTTTAAATCTGATATTTCCGTCTCAATGCTCATATCCGTTGAGACTCCCCCGCTTTTGGAAATAGCAGAGCCTCCGCAGAAATCAAAGCAATATGCCGCAAATCCATTTTCCGCCAGACTTTGGGCAATATCCAGAACATGGGAATAAGAGGAATTATAGCCGTGGCTCAATATCACAACAGGCAGCTTTCCGTTATGCTCCTTTGGAAGACAGAGCACACCGAATATCTTGTTTTCCCCGCTTTTGCAGGGCGTTTCCGTTACTGTAAAGTTCATATCAGCGCATCCTTTCAGCCGAAGCTTTTATTCATCAAATGGGGTAAAGGAGATCGACTCATACTCAGCTGTAAGCGGCATTCTGCTGTCGTCAAAGGCGTTGAGCCAGCTGTCAACTCCCGTACCGCACCAGGCATTCATCATGATCTTACCCGGTGTAACAGGGATATTTTTATCTGCTGTATAGGCTTCCTTTCCGTCAACAAACCACACAATTTTATCCTTGTGCCACTCAAAGGCATAATCATGGAAATCCTCGGAAGCGTCAAAACCCAGATCGTAAAGATATTCGTGATTGCCCTTGCTGTCGGTGAAATAGTTGAACTGCACCTTTGTGGTATCCTTGCCGAGTATCTCAATGTCTATCTCGTCCCATGGATTATTGTCGGAAGGACCCGTATAGGTAAAGAATGAGGATACAACACCGTCATTTTTGATAGCCTTCATTCTTACCTCATATCTTCCGTAGCCGTAAAAATCCTTTGAACGGTACTCGCCGCCCGAATAGGGAACGCTTCCGTCCTTCTTGTCCCTGTCGATGATGAGCTGCATTCTGCCGTTTTCAAAGGTACAGTTCTCCTTACGCCAGGTAACATTGAACATACTGCCGTTGCACCAGCCGTCGGCACATTCAAAAAGCCCCGAGGCACCGTTTTTAAAGCTGACAGCGGATATATCCTCTGCTGCAGCTTCCGTTGCCGCTGTGACCTCCGAAGCGGCTGGAGCTTCGTTTGCAGCCCCGCATGAGCATAAAAGCGCTCCGCAGGAAAGCAGTGCGGCAGTATAAATAAGAATATTTTTCTTTTTCATATTTTATTTGTCCTTTCTGCAGTTAATTATAATTCTATTATACATTATGCATCTTCACAATATATCAGATATCTGCACTTTGTGTCATTATTTTGCACTATTGCGTCTGATACCGCCCCAGTTGTCCCGATAGTATTTCTTTCTGAACTCATTAGGCGTCATTCCCGTATATTTTCTGAAAACGCTTATAAAATGGCTGTGAGATGTAAACGCAAGATAATTTCCTATGTCAACGGGAGAATAATCGGAATATTTCAGCATATTCTGAGCCGTCTCAACACGCTTTATGGCAATATATGTGCATATGGTCACCCCGACTTCTTTTTTGAAGAGTCGGGAAATATATGAGGGACTGAGGGAAATATAATCTGCGATATCCGCCTCGGATATCTTCGAATGAAGATTATCGTATATATAATCCATTGTCATTATCACAGGCTTTGAATATACATTCCCGTGGGCAAGCTTATTCATTTGACGGGTAAATTCAAGAACGGCTTCACTGTGCAGAGCATGGATATCCTTTTCACAGCTGCATTTGTCAGCCTTCAGAATGTACAGATCACTCAGCGTATAGGCAGTTTCCATCTCCATACCGCCCTCAACGCAGAAACGGGTTATCAGCGCTATGGTGACAATAAAATGATATTTAAGGTTTCTCAGAGGGTCGTGAGAAAGGACTCCCGCTCCGCTGCTGCCCAGTGGGGTCATGAGCCGCTCCACACTGTCGGTATCGCCGTTTTTTACGCAGTCATAAAATTCAAATTCCTTCTCGAAGGGCGAATGCCTGAACTCGTATTCCCTGTTCAGAAACGCCCTATATGTAAGCTCTTTTTCAGACTGAGACATCATACCACCTCATTTATTTTATTATATCACACCCGCCGAAAAATTGCAACAAAATTTTGATAATAAAAGCAAAAAAATGATATTTTCTCAAGCAGAAATATGATAAATTATAAGTACAATAGATCACGGCAAAAAAAACAGAGGAGATGTTTTTATGAAGAATATGAAAAAGACTTTGGCATTCGTATCCGCACTTGCACTTATGGGAACAGTCACAGCCTGCGGCGGCAGCGATGAGGGAACTGCCTCAACAGCTGCGGAGACCTCCCAGACCACAGAGACCACTCCCGCAAAGGAGCTGGACGAGGAGGATAAGGCTGCTGTTGCCGAAATTGATATCGGCGAAGATGAAAAGCTGGAAAACGGTACAGTCAAGTGGCTTTCCTTCTGGGACTTAAATCCTGCAAACGGCAAGCCCAAGTCCGTTGAGCTTGAGCTTTTTGAGACAAAATACGGCGGTACGATAGAGTATATCCCCACTACATACGAGACCCGTTACAGCGACCTTTCAACACAGGTACTTGGCGGAACCTCTCCCGACCTCTTCCCTGCCGCAGACCTTGATACATTCCCCGGCAAGGCTATCGCAGGAATGTTTGAGCCCTTTGACGATTATCTTGATTTTGACAGCGACCTCTGGAGCGTAGGCGCAAAGAAGCTTTCCGATGCGCACACTCTGGGCGGCAAGCACTATGTTGCAGTAGTTTCCACAGACGCAGGCTGCGTATGCATTTACAACAAGCGCACCATTGAAGAAAACGGTCTTTCCGATCCCGCAGAGCTGCTCGAAGAAGGAAACTGGACCTGGGACACCTTCAAGGATATGTGCGTTGAGTTCTCCGACCCCGAGAACAAGAAATACGGCTTTGACGGCTGGTGGTTTGAGATAAACTTCCTCCTCACCACAGGAAAGCCCGTTATCGATATGAAGGACGGCGTTATCACAAGCAATCTTTTAAGTGCTGAAATGGAGCGTGCGGAAAACTTTATGCTTGAGATGAACAAGATAAACCTTCCCCTTCCCAAGGCTGAGTATTCCTGGGTAGAACAGCCCCAGCGAATTGCCGAGGGCAACACCCTCTTCTATCCCTGCGGTATCTGGGCGCTTTATGAGGCAGACCTTTCCAAATTCGGCGCTGAGGGCGAGATAATGTTCGTTCCCATGCCCAAGGATCCCGAGGCTGACAATTACTATCTGCCTTCAGGCGTTGACGCTTACGCTCTTTGCAAGAGCGCACCCAATCCCGAGGGAGCTGCAGCATTTATGAAGTGCAAGCTTATGGCTGTGGGCGACGAAAGAACTCAGGAGATCGCAGAAAAGCAGTACAGAGAGGATTACGGTTGGAGTGACGAGATGATCGATATGTGGCACAAGACTAAGGAGCTTACAAACGAAAACCCCGTTATCGACTTCTATGCAGGCACCTCCTCCGACATTTACGATATGGTCCACAACCCCATCAAGGACGCTTCCTACAATGGCAAGGACTGGGCAACTACCCGCGATGAGATCAGCGGCGCAGTTCAGAACGAGATCGACGCGCTTAACAAGCAGATCGAAGAAAATTTCTGAGGAATATCCCAAAACATCATCTCCCCTTGCTAATGCAGGGGGAGATTTGAAAAGCTGAAAGGAATAATTTATGGTTAATTTTACAGGCTACAAAAAAGGAGTTAACTTAGGCGGCTGGCTCTCGCAGTGCTGCCATACCAAAGAGCATTATGACAGCTTTATCACCGAAGAGGATATCAAGAAAATTTCCACCTGGATGGCAGATCATGTCCGCCTGCCGATAGACTACAATCTTCTTGAGGACGAAAACGGAAACTTCAAGGAGGAAGGCTTTGCATATATCGACAATGCCGTAAGCTGGTGCAAAAATGCCGGACTTAATATTATCCTGGACCTGCATAAGACCGCCGGCTACTCCTTCGATAAAGGCGAGGGCGAATCGGGCTTTTTTGAAAGTCCTGCTCTGCAGGAGCGCTTTTTAAAGCTCTGGGAACGCATTGCGGAGCGTTATGCAGTAAATGACGGCACAATTGCATTTGAGCTTCTGAACGAAGTAACAGAGCAGAGCTACAGTGAGACCTGGAACAAGCTTATCAAATGCTGTATCGAGCGTATCCGCAGGCTTGCTCCCGACACCTTCATCCTCGTAGGCGGTTACTGGCAGAACAGTCCCGACGCCGTGCCCGACCTTGAAGCGCCCTATGATGATAAGGTGGTATATAATTTTCATTGCTATGACCCTATGAACTTTACGCACCAGGGCGCATACTGGTACGAGGGAATGGACACAAAATTCAGAATGAGCTTTGATAAGTGCGATCCCCCCGTAACTCCCGAATTTTTCATGGACAGATTCAGCCGTGCTTATGAAGCAGCAAAGAAAAACGGTACTGTGCTGTACTGCGGCGAATACGGAGTTATCGAAAATGCCGAGCCCGAGGATGTTCTGAAATGGTTCAAGGCGATAAACACCGCTTTCGACAGGCTTGATATCTCCCGTGCGGTCTGGAGCTACAAGGAAATGAACTTCGGAATTGCCGATGACAGAATGGAAAAAGTAAGAAGAGAGCTTATCCGTTATTTATGATATAAACTTAATGTGCCTCTCCCCGCAGCAACAGGGAGAGGCACATTTTTTATCAGAAATCAATTATTCCAAGACCTCTAAGAACGGAGCTTACAAAGATTATCAGAATAAAAACAGGCGCAATATACTTGATAACTACAGTATAAAGCTTCTTGCTTTTAAACGACGAACTGAGTTCCACCTCAGAAGTCACCGTATCGACCTTGACAACATAGCTTACAAAAATGCAGGTAAGGAAGGCAACGACAGGCATAAGAACGTTGTTGCTGATAAAGTCGAAGAAATCGAGTATTGAAAGACCGAGTATCTGAACGCTTTCGAGGAGTCCAAATCCGAGAGATGAGGGCACTGCCATTATAAACGAAGCAATTGCAACGATAAGGCAGATAACAGGTCTTTTAAGCGATGTCTTTTCTTCGATGAAGGATACTATGGTCTCCATAAGGGAAATGGCAGAGGTCAGAGCCGCAAACAGTACCAGGATAAAGAATACCGCTCCCATTACCGAGCCGAAGGGCATACTGTCGAAAACCTTCGGTAAAGTAATAAACATAAGGCTGGGACCTGAGCTGAGCACCGACTCATCTCCGCCCGAAAAGGCGAAAACTGCGGGAATAATAATAAGTCCCGAAATGAATGCGATACCAGTATCAAAAATTTCGATCTGACGGACAGAGCTTTCCAGATCGCTGTCCTTATTCATATAGGAACCATAGGTTATCATAATTCCCATTGCCAGAGACATGGAATAGAAAAGCTGTCCCAGAGCCGCAAAAACCAGACTTATCGAAAATTTGCTGAAATCAGGTTTCAGATAGTAGATAACGCCGTCCATTGCTCCGTCTCTCGTTACGCTGTAGACAGCAATTATAACAGACAGCACCACAAGCACGGGCATAAGTATTCGGCTTGCTTTTTCAACGCCCTTTTGTACGCCGAGCATAACTACAACGGCAGTAAGTATCAGAAATACACTGAGCCAAATAACAGGTTCGGCTGTCTGAGAAATAAATCCTGTAAAATATGTATCCCCTGCCGCAGCCTTGCCCTGACCCGAGCAGAATGCAATAAGATATTTGACCACCCAGCCGCCGATAACGCTGTAATACGGGAAAATAATACAGGGAACAAGACTTGCAAGCACACCTGCAAATCCCCATTTTTCATTCAGCGCGGCAAATGCACCCAGGGCGCTTTTTCCCGTTTTTCTGCCTATGGCAACCTCGGTTATCATAAGTGCAAAGCCGAATGTGACTGCTATCAGCAGATAGATGAGCAGGAACATTCCTCCGCCGTATTTTGCCGCAAGATATGGAAATCTCCATAAATTTCCAAGTCCCACAGCTGAGCCTGCGGCAGCAAGGATAAACCCTATCCTGCTTGTAAAGCTATTCTTTTTTTCCATTAAAGAACCTCCCGTTTGATCACATATTGCTTATTATACCATATAATCAAACAGATTTCAACCGTTATAGGGAATTTTATCATATTTGCATATAGGAAATTTTTTCAAATTTGCAGAAATGATATTAAATAGAACACTAAAGCGGCAAGCCCCTGCTTACCGCTTTGAAAAAAATATTACCGAAATATCTATCATCTTATTTTATGGAATTATAAAAATCCCGAAGAACATAAAACGCCGCTTTTTTATGAGTTTTATCAGCCGAAAGCAGACCCTTTGTGTTGTAGTACCGCTGATTAACGGAAGTTCTTCTTGGGCAGCGGAAATCATGAAGTATCCAGGGGGTCATACCCTTGATGTATGTGATTTTTCTGATGTTTTCTATCTGCTTTTCATATACATATGCCTGACAGTCCTCAGTGCCCTTGTCGGTAACGGTGCCTCTCAGTCCGGGATATGCGTCTGCGCCGAACTCGGTAATGATAACAGGCTTTTTCGGGTCGCTGTTTTGGAAAAGCTCGGGGAGCATCCGCAGGTCTGCTGTGTACCAGCCGCAGTATTCGTTCACGCCGATAATGTCAAGATACTGCTCAAGCCTGTCCTCGATGGCATTTTTCTCAAAATTTACAAGACAGGCGGCGGAAACAAGCCTTGTGGGATCGTTTTTGCGGGCACATTCCGCAAGCCCGCCCATAAATTTAAGTCTGTCGTCCGTATCGGAATTTTCATTGCCCACCGACCATATTATCACGCTTGCACGGTTGTAGTCCCGTGTAATAAGCTCCCTCAGCTGATTTTGAGCATCACTGTAGGTATCCTCCGACCAGAAATGCACCTCCCAGTAAACGGGTATCTCTTCCCAGAGAAGCAGCCCCAGCTCGTCTGCAAGCTGAGCCATTCTCTCACTGTGCGGATAATGCGCCACACGCATAAAATTACAGCCCAGTTCCTTTGCCGCACGGATATTTTCTATGCGCTCCTCATCGGTAAGCGCCTTGCCGTTTGACACGCTGTCCTCGTGGCAGCTTATTCCTCTGAGGAATACAGGCTTGCCGTTAAGAAGAATATCCATACCCGACCTGCGAATCTCGCGGAAGCCCACTCTGTCCCGCACTGTATCGGTAAGGCATGAGAGCGAAACATCATACAGCTTCGGATCTTCGGGCGACCACAGCTCGGGAGATGCTTCAAATACAAGCTCACCCTTTCCGTTTTCCACAGCTATTTCCTCGGAAATGTGAAGCTCGTCTATGGTGAGTACCGCTTTTTCGTTTACCGCTTCGGACATAGTAACGCAGGCACGTATTTTCTTAAAGCCGCTTCCCGGTTCAAGGGCTATCTTAAGCTCCTTGATATGTACCTTCGGCACACGGATAAGCTCGATATCACGGTAGATCCCGCCATAGTTGAACCAGTCGGTATTTGAGGGCGGCACCTGCTCATTCCGTCTTGCGCTGTCTGCCTGAATAATTATGCGGTTGTCATGCTCCAGGAAATCGGTGATGTCAAAATAGCAGGGTGTTGAGCCGCCCCGATGCATACCCACATATTTTTTATTGATAAACACTCTGCACAGATAATTTGCCGCACCGATCTTCAGTATCATACGCTCATCATCGTTCTGCTTTGCGTACAGGAATTTCCTTGTAAATATCATGCTGCCCTCGTAGAGCATATACATCTTATCCGCAGTATTCCAGCAGCACGGGAGAGTCATAAGCTCCCACTCATCAAAGGAAAAGTCCACAGGCAGAGTATTTCCCCCGCCGTCATAATAGTTTTCCTCGAACCATTTCTGTCTGATAAATGTGTCATACTGGTCAACAGCATAATGCCAATGACCGTTTAAGGACTCTTTTTTCCTAAATCTGTCATATATCATCGAGTCTGCGGTGACAAGCTTTTCAAAATATTCCTTTTCGTAGTATTCCATAGGACGATCCGCTCCTTTCGTTATCCTTATTTTACCACATATCTTTTCAAAATAAAATATCAGAATTTGCCGATATCCCCTTGAAATATTTCAAAAATTGCTGTATGATAAAGTATATGAATGAGAATTACCGAATTTCCCACAACAAGGAAAAATACACCGACCCAATATACTTTCACAGCCACGATTTTTACGAGATCTACTTCTTTGTGGACGGCAATGTAAAATACTACATTGAAAACGAGAGCTATGCTTTATCGAAAGGAGATGTGCTGATAATTCCCCCGGGAAAGCTCCACCGCCCCGTAATTGACGGAGATCAGGTATATGAACGCTATGTGCTGTGGATAAGCAGCCGTTATGCCTCGACAAATAGGGGTATAGCCTGCTTTACCAATGAAATAATACAAATGACCGAGGAAAAGAACACCCGACTGACCTCCTTTGAAGGCGATGAGCTTAGGGCGCTGACAGGGCTTTTTGACAAGCTGCTTGAAAGCTATGTTTCCTCCGACCCTCTTGCCGTATTTACCGCCGGGAGCTGCATTACTCTTATATCAGAAGCCATTCTCCGCAAGCTGAAAACCGCTCCCAGGGCGGCAGAGGAACAGGAAGACCTTATCCGTCAGGTAATTTCCTATATCAACAGAAACGTTGTGAACGCACCCTCGCTGGAAGAGCTTTCCGTCAGGTTTTTCGTTTCCAAATATTACCTTTCCCACAAATTCAAGGAGCACACCAAAACAACCGTTCATCAGTACATTTTGATGAAAAAGGTAAATCTGGCAAAGGAGCTCCTTGAAAAGGGCATTTCCCCACAGGAGGTATGCGAAAGCTGCGGATTTTCCACCTACTCCAATTTCTACAAGGCATTTTCGGCTCAGACGGGAAGCTCTCCGAAGCAGTTCAGAAGGCAAATAAAATAGCTCTCAGTTCAAATATACTGATTATTGCAAAGTTCTCCTGGCATTTTTTTGTTTTGGATATAAAAGCAGAAAATATATTAACAAATTGTAAAAATATGCAAGTCCCTCTTGATTTTTATATACAGGTGAGCTATAATTATTTTAGCACTCAACAAGAACGAGTGCTAACACTTACAACCGTAAAGTGCTAATCACTATATATAATTTTTAAGGAAGTGCATTACAATGGCAGAAACCAAACAGTTCAAAGCCGAGTCCAAAAGGCTCCTGGATATGATGATCAATTCGATCTACACTCATAAGGAGATATTCCTCCGAGAGCTTATCTCCAATGCCAGCGACGCTATCGACAAGCTTTATTTCAAGTCCCTCACCGATGACAAGGTGGGAATGAGCAAATCCGACTTTGCGATAAATATCATCGCAGACAAGGACGCAGGCACACTTACCATTACCGATAACGGTATAGGTATGACCGCCGACGAGCTGGAAAATAACCTCGGTATCATCGCAAACAGCGGCTCCTTCAAGTTCAAGAACGAGAACGAAAAGAGCGAGGACGTTGATATCATCGGTCAGTTCGGCGTAGGCTTCTATTCCGCATTTATGGTCGCAAAGGAAGTAAGAGTCCGTTCAAAGGCATACGGCTCCGATAAGGCATATGTATGGACTTCCTGCGGCGTTGACGGCTACACAATTGAGGAAGACGACAAAGAGACCGTTGGTACCGAGATACGCCTTACCCTCAAGGACGATACCGAAAACGAGAAGTACAGCGAATATCTCAGCGACTTCCGTATCAAGGAGCTTGTAAAGAAATATTCCGACTATATCCGCTTCCCCATCAAGATGGACGTAGAGAAATCCCGCAGAAAGGACGACGCCAAGGAGGACGATTATTCCGACGAGGCATACGAGAAATACATTGAGAACGAGACTCTCAACAGTATGGTACCTCTCTGGAGAAAGAACAAGAACGAGCTTAAACCCGAGGATTACAACAATTTCTACAAGGAGAAATTCTACGATTACACCGACCCTCTCAAGTACATTCACTCCAAGGTCGAGGGTGCGACCACATATGACTCACTCCTCTTTATCCCCTCTCAGGCACCCTACAATTTCTATTCTAAGGATTACGAAAAGGGTCTCCAGCTTTATTCCAGCGGCGTTCTTATTATGGATAAGTGTGCAGACCTGCTCCCTGATTATTTCTCATTTGTAAAGGGACTTGTGGATTCCGCCGACCTCTCTCTCAACATATCAAGAGAAATGCTCCAGCACGATCACCAGCTCAAGCTCATTGCAAAATCCATTGAAAAGTCCATCAAGAGCGAACTGAAAAAAATGCTGAACAATGACCGTGAGAATTACGAGAAATTCTGGAAATCCTTCGGCGTTCAGCTTAAATTCGGCGTTTACGACAACTACGGCAGAGACAAGGACGCTGTTGAAGACCTGCTGCTCTTTACCTCTTCCGCAGAAAAGAAGCTTGTAACACTTGACGAGTATGTTTCACGAATGAAGGAAGATCAGAAGTACATCTACTATGCCGCAGGCGACAGCGTAAGCAAGATCGAGGCTCTTCCTCAGACCGAGCTGCTTCGTGACAAGGGCTATGAGATACTTTACCTCACCGATAATGTGGACGAATTTGCCATCAAGGTGCTTATGAGACACGGTGAGAAGGAGTTCAGAAACGTTTCCGAGGGCGACCTGGGCATTGACACCGAGGAGCAGAAGGAGGAGACAAAGAAGCTGTCCGAGGATAACAAGGATATGCTTGCGCTCATTACCGAGGCTCTGGGCGGCAAGATCAAGGAATGTCGTATTTCCGACAAGCTGAAATCCCACCCCGTATGCATTTCAAGCTTCGGTCAGATATCCCTTGAAATGGAAAAGATACTCAATCAGAATCCCCAGAACCAGAAGGTCACCTCCGAAAAGGTGCTTGAGATAAATCCCAATCACAAGATATTTGCCGCAATGCAGAAGCTTTTCGAGACAGACAAGGACAAATTCAAGGACTACGCTTCCATTCTCTACGATCAGGCTCTCCTTATCGAGGGTATGCAGATAGACGATCCCGTTGAATTTTCAAACAAGGTATGCAGCCTGATGGCTCAGTAATCATTTCCATCAATAAAAAAACGTGTTCGGTACATAAATTGTGTGCCGGACACGTTTTTTTATGTCTGCCTTATCCTTTGTTATTTATCAAACTCGGGATTAAAGGCATAGAAATTTCTTGAGTTCAGATTATCCTGGGTTATGCGGAGAGCTTCGCCAAACCTCTGGAAATGCACGATCTCTCTCTGTCTGAGGAACTTGATGGGATCCCTTACATCGGGGTCATCGGCAAAGCGCAGGATATTGTCATAAGTTGTGCGTGCTTTCTGCTCTGCTGCCGCCCGATAATTACAACTTGACAGTCAATAGTCCGATCAAAAATTCCAGAATATCTCAAGTGTAAAGCTCCTTGACTTTCCAGTATCCTTGTAAACCACTATTCTGTCAATAAACAGACGTACCATTTCAAAGTCCAGACTGTCACATTCCAGATTTTTTTCTATCAATTCGGAATTATCCCGTCCTTTCAAGTCATCATATTGAACAAGCTTCTTCTCAAGCTCCTCAAGAATATCCTTTTGCTGTGCCTCATCCGCCGTAAACCCGTCCATAAGCTCGGAATATATCTCAGGTGTTATCTCATTTTTCGCTTTGTCAATATAAAGCCTTTTGATACAATTCCGTGTATCTTTTATCTGCTGTCTGACCGTTTCAATGTTTTTCCGAACATTCTTAAAGCTTATTTCCGCAGTGTCCGTAAATACGGTATGCTCTTTTATTAACTCTATGTCCGCAAGCTCGCAGGTAAGCTTTCTGATTTGCGACAATACCTCGTTATAAATACGGTCATAAAGGACATAAGTCCCCTCACAGCTGCTTCTGTCGCATACCTTTCCGCCGCACCTCAGATATCGCTTGTGATTGCAAACCGATGTTCTGAGCGCACAGCCGCATTTTCCGCAGAATATCTTTCCTGAAAAAACATTGACCGCTTTCCTGTCTGAATGCTTAGATCTTGCCCTGCTCTCGGAAATTTCCCCCGCCGCCTTGAATATTTCCCTGCCGATAATAGGCTCGTGAGTCCCCTCGGCTCTTATCCATTCACATTGCGGAACAGGCTTTTTTATTTTGGATTTATATGAAATACTGTGAGACTTGTTTTGTACCAGATTTCCGATATAGACCTCGTTTTTCAGTATTGCCGCCACAGTCCGGTCACGCCATTTGGCTTTGTCTGTTTTTGAAGTGTTCCTGTATTTTTCGCCGTTTGACACCTTGTATCTTCCCGGTGACAGCACTCCCCTTTCATTGAGATAACGGGCTATCGCTGTCCGCCCTGCGCCGCTTATGTACATATCAAAAATCTCTCTGACAACCCCGGCAGCCTCGGGGTCAATTATCAGATGACCCTTTCTGTCGGGGTCCTTTTTATAGCCGTATGGGGCGAAGGCACCGATAAACAGTCCGTTTTTTCTTCGGTTCGTAAGCACCGCCTTTATGTTTTCGCTCATATCCTCAAGATACCACTCGTTTATCAGTCCGTTTATCTGCCTGGATTTCTTATTTCCGCGCACAGACGTATCGGCATTGTCCACCACGCTCACAAACCTTATCCCCCATATCGGGAAAAGATCGTGGATATATTTTTCAACCAGTTCAAGCTCTCTTGTAAACCTGCTCTGGGTCTTGCAGAGCACAATGTTGAATTTCCCTGCTTCCGCATCACTCAGCAGCCGATTGAAGGCAGGACGGCTCCTGTCACTTCCTGTGTAGTCGTCATCGCTGTATATGTCATATATCTCCCATAAATGCTCATTGGCATATTGGGTAAGCATTGCCTTCTGATTTTTTATGCTTTCGCTGTCGTCCCTTTCGCAGACTTTATTTCTGTCCTCTTCCGAAAGTCTGCAATAAATAGCCGCTTTGTCCACCTCTGTGCCCTCCCGTATAAAATGAAAACGGCTGTTACGTGATATTACACCGACAGCCGCTGTTTAACATATTTACGAAAGCTTTTCCATAAGGCTTACGTATTTTGCCCATAACTTGTTGAACATTTCCTTTGTATCGTCAGTCCTGAAACGGTTTATTACCTTATTCAGAATATCGCCTCCTGTAAAATAAATATGTGTTATCCGAAGGCTTTATTCATTTGTCATAAAATAAAAACTGACCGCAGAGATACGGTCAGTTTTAAAAGGATCATGTTCAGGCTTTGTTTTTACTTTTCTGAGGTTTGCTGTGTTTCTCAATGGGCGCCGTTTCGGGAAGATATGCGTCAGTTTCGGAAGGGAGACCCTTTTTCTTGAGGAGCGACTCAATTATCTCCTGGATAAGCGCATAAATGACCGCAAATATGGGCACACCCAGTATCATTCCCGCAAAGCCGAACAGTCCTCCGCCAAGGAAGATAGCAAACATTACCCAGAACGCGGGAAGTCCCGTAGAGTCGCCCAGGATATGAGGACCGAGGATATTTCCGTCAAACTGCTGCAGCGCAAATATCAGCACGATAAAGGGCAATGTCTGAGACGGCGCGGAGATAAGCAGCAGGAGAGCTGATGGAATGGCACCGATAAAGGGTCCGAAAAACGGGATAATATTGGTAATTCCGATAATGGTACTGATAAGGACCGGAAATTCCATCTTGAATATGGTCATCAGAATAAAGCATATCATACCGATGATGAAGGAATCAAGTATCTTGCCTGTAATGAAGCCGTTGAGAGACTTGTTTATCTTTGCGCATATACGCCTTATCTCATAAGCAGCCTTTTCGGGGAACAGGGCGACAGTAAGCTTTTTGCCCTGAGCGATGAATTTTTCCTTGTCAAGGAGAAGATAGACCGCTACAATAAATCCGATAACAAAATCCTTTATTCCCACAGCAAATCCCACAGCGCCGTCCTTCAGCTTTAACGCCCAGTCCCCGACCTTAGGTATGAGACTGTTGACAGCATTTAAAACTGTATCTTCAATGCTGTCGAGCTGACTGTTAAGATATGTGACAATGTCGGGATATTCGGCTAAGGTAGTGTTTACCCAGCCATAAATGTTATTGATATAATTCTGAGCGTTGCTGAAAATCGTCATAACGCTTTCAAGCACCTGGGGAACGATAATGGCTATCAATGCCGCAATTACAGCAATACCGAAAATTATGGCGATTATCGTGCTTAAAAATCTGCAAAGCTTGGGGTGGGGCTTTTTTTTCTCCAGCAGTTTCTTGAAAAGCTTCTCTGTGACAAGCATAACGGGATTTAACAGAAAAGCTATCACAAATCCCCATACAAATGAGGATAATGTATTCACAGCCGCTCCGAACGCGCCCATAATTGACGAGAAGCATACCACCACAAGCACTAACGCAAGGCATATCGCAAAGGTTATTACAGTATAAGCTGAAATGGTGGTGTATTTGCTGTTCCAGTCGATCTTCATAATCGGATTCCTTTCATTTTCGGACTTATAGTATTATTATACTACAAACAAATTCGGTTGTAAACAGTTTTTCGGTATATTTTACAAAAATTATTTCAACATTTTTATACTCCCTATTGACAAAACTAATTCGATTAGTTATAATATATATGATATCAGCATTTCGGGAGATGAAATAATTGTCAAAAAAGGGTCTTGATAAAAAAGCGGTCATTGAACGTGCAGCCTTGCTGGCAAACGAAAAAGGGCTTGATAATGTAACGCTCAAGGAGCTTGCCGACAGTCTGGAAATACGTTCCCCCTCCCTGTATAATCATATTTCGGGACTTGAGGAGCTAAGAAGGGAAATAATGCTCTACGGCTGGAAGCAGGCTGAGGAAAGCATACTCCGAGCCGCCGAAAACCGCAGCGGTTATGAAGCGGTAAGAGCGATGTGCCGTGCATTTTACAGATATGCCTCGGAAAACAAGGGCATTTTCAGCGCAATGCTCTGGTACAACAAATACGCCGATGACGGCTCAATGGAAGCGACCTCGGGGCTGTTTTCCCGCCTGTACGGGATAATGGAAAATATGGGTATATCGCGTGATAAAACAGAGCATCTGATACGAACGCTGAGAGGCTTTCTGGAAGGCTTTGCTCTGCTTGTGAACAATGGTGCCTTCGGACACCCTGCGGACATTGACGAAAGCTTTGAGGTATCTCTGGACGTGCTTATGGAAGGAATAAAAGCAGCAGCAGGAAAGGAAGGGAGCCAAATATGAATATGTTTTATGAGCTTGAGACCGGAATGTGGAATGCGGCGAAAGCAGGAAACAGCGAGGGCTTTTCGGAGCTTGTCTCTCCGGGAGCGGTAATGGTATGCGGAGGGTACCGCTGTTCGGGAGCGGAATATTCGGAGCTGATAAAGGACTTCGGGATATCGGGATTTGAAATAACAGACTTTGAGGTCACAGCAGAAAATGACGGGCTTGCGTCGGTTCATTACATAGTAAGGACCTGCGCCGACAAACCCGAAAACGCCGATCTGGCAGGAGTATTTCATGTAGCTTCGGTCTGGAAAAAAGCTGACGGAAAATGGCAGCTGGTTTTTAATATGGACTCAAGGATATGGGAGAGCTGACATATGAATGAAAAAGCAGAAAAATTTTGGCAGGAGTTTCTCAGGGAAACAGGCAGAGACCCTAAGCTCAGATATTCCGAGTGCTTTCACTTCGAGCTGACGGAATACTGGGCAAACGAGCTTCTGCGCCTTGTGCTTGAGGGCAGGAAGAAGGCAACTTCAAGCAGTTTGTGGGGATATGAGCTTGAGGGGGATAAAGTTCCCGAAAAGGGCGAGCTGAGCATTGTCACAGACTGGAACGGCGAGCCCGAATGTGTCATAGAGACCACAGCTGTGACCATGATCCCCTTTAAGGATATCACATTCGACATATGCAGCCGTGAGGGCGAGGACGATGATCTAAAGTCCTGGCAGGAGGGTCACAGGGCATTTTTCACCGAGGAGGGCAAAGAGCTTGGATACGAATTTTCCGAGGATATGCCCGTGATATTTCAGGAATTTTGTGTGGTTTACAGAAAGGACGGTAATAAGTGAATACAGATTTCATAAAGCTTACGGACGAGAGGATAAATACGGATCTATTTTCCGATTTCCACCGTCATCAGGTGGTTACAAAATGCCACAGAAAAATAAACGGCGAATGGGTCATCATCGACAACCCCTTTGTGGAGGACTGGGGCGAAAAGGAGTTTGAATATCTTGTAAAATGTCTGAAAAACACCGTCCGAACAGGCGGCGTGGTCATCGGAGCATTTCAAAGCTCAAAGCTTGCGGGTTTTGCCTCGGCGGAGAATACATTTTTCGGAAGCAGGGGGCAGTATCTTGAGCTTTCAAGCATTCACGTGACCGAAGAGCTGCGTGGCAGCGGGATCGGCAAAATGCTTTTCAGGCTCATATGTGAATGGGCAAGGGAGCAGGGAGCGGAAAAGCTTTACATATCCGCTCATTCCTCGGTGGAGAGTCAGAGCTTCTACAAGGCTATGGGCTGCACAGAAACCGAGGAATACAGTCCTCCACACGTTGAAAATGAACCCTGCGACTGTCAGCTGGAATACAGATTATAATGGAGAATGACGCATATGGATTACATTAAACTTACAAAAGACGATCTTTCAAAGGAACACATCTGCTGTGCCATTTCAAATAACAAGGATGTGCAGGTCGCTTCAAAGAAGGCATGGCTTTGTGAACGGTTTGACGAGGGACTTGTGTTCTTAAAAGCTGACGCACGGGGAAAATGCTTTATCGAATATATCCCTGCCGAAAACGCCTGGGCGCCTGTCAAAGCACCGGGATATATGTTCATCGACTGCTTCTGGGTATCGGGTCAGCTTTCGGGCAAGGGATACGGCAGCGAGCTGCTGGATATGTGCATAAAAGACAGCCGTGAAAAAGGCAGGAAGGGGCTGTGCGTAATATCCTCGGAAAAGAAGCTGTCATTCCTGTCAGACCCGAAATTCCTTACAAAAAAGGGCTTTAACGTATGTGACACTGCCGAGCCTTATTTTACGCTGATGTACCTCCCCTTTGAGGAAAATGCAGAACCGCCGAAATTCGGTGAAAGCGTCAAAGCCCCTCATGTCCTCGCAGAGGGCTTTGCTCTTTATTACACCTGTCAGTGTCCCTTTAACGCCAAATACGTGCCCATCATAGAAGCTGCCGCCGCAGAGAATGGCATACCCTTTAAAAGCATACTCATTGACAGCTGCGGCAAAGCGCAGGATGCTCCGTCGGCTTGGACGGTCTCCGCACTGTTTTATAACGGGAAATATATTACTCATGAGATACTGTCGGAGAAAAAATTTCTGTCCATTGCAGAGAAAGTAAAGGGATAAATTTATGTCAGAAGCAGGAGTTACATTACTGAGAGAACACCCCGAAAAAATTGATGCTGCCGCTGAGTGGTTCCATCAAAAATGGGGCATACCAAAGGACGCATACCTTGAAAGTATGGAGGAATGCGTCAAAAACGAAGGAGCCGTTCCGGAGTGGTATATCATTGAGGAAAACGGCAGTATCATCGCAGGCATGGGCGTGATAGAAAACGATTTTCACGACAGGAAAGACCTTGCGCCAAATGTCTGCGCCGTTTATGTGGAAAGCTCCCATCGGTGCAGAGGCATTGCGGGATATCTGCTTAAATTTGTCTGCGAGGATATGCACAGCAGGGGCATTGACGTGCTTTACCTTGTGACATCTCATAACGGCTTTTACGAAAAATACGGCTGGGAGCATTTCTGCAATGTCCGCGAGGACAGCGGAGGGGACTCAAAGCTTTACAGGCATATTTATAAATGAATAACAGACCCGTCCCGAGGAGTTGTTGAACGGACAGGTCTTTTTTCATCTGAATATATTCAAAAACTCTATTCGTGATTGACAAATCAAGGATAATGTGGTAATATAATATATGTATCAGTGTAAAAAGCTGCGGTTTGTCCTTTGGGTAAGCCGATCATCTTGTAAATAAAGGAGAAAAATGCTATGGAACCTATAAAGCTGAAGCCTGCGTTCAAGGACTATCTCTGGGGAGGCACACGTCTCAGAGACGATTTCGGAAAGGACTGCGATTTTGAGAAGATCGCCGAAAGCTGGGAGCTCTCCTGCCACAAGGACGGAAATTCCGTTGTTGCAGAGGGCAAGTTTGCAGGTCTTACTCTTGCAGAGTACATTGAAAAGAACGGCAAAAGCGTTCTCGGAACAAACTGCGAAAAATTTGAGAACTTCCCTATCCTCATCAAGCTTATTGACGCAAAGGACAACCTTTCCGTCCAGGTGCACCCCGACAATGATTATGCAATGCGCGTTGAAGGCGAGTACGGCAAGACTGAAATGTGGTACATAGTTGACTGCGACGAGGGCGCTGCCCTGCTCTATGGCTTCAAGCACGAGATATCCAAGGAGGAATTCAGGGAGAGGATAGAAAATAACACTCTTCTTGAGGTAACAAACGCTGTTCCAGTTAAAAAGGGAGATGTGTTCTTCATTCAGGCAGGCACTCTCCACGCTATCGGCAAGGGTATCCTTATCGCCGAGATACAGCAGAATTCCAACACGACCTACAGAATTTACGATTACGGCAGAGTAGGCGCTGACGGCAAGCCCAGACAGCTCCATATCGACAAGGCTGTGGACGTTACAAACCTCTGTCCTGCAAAGCCCTATCCCGTTACTGACCCTGTTCAGAAGGACGGCTGGAGCGAAAAGCGACTTGCCTCCTGCGAGTATTTTACCGTTGACGCTCTTGAGATAGACACACGTGCTTCCCTTGAGGCTGACAGCAAGAGCTTTGTGCATATCCTCGTGACAGAGGGCGGATGTGTATTTTCCGCTGCCGACAGCTCCGCTGCAGAGCTTGGAAAGGGCGACAGCCTTTTCGTTCCTGCGGGTCTCGGCAAATTTGAGCTTACAGGCAAATGCTCGGCGGTAATGACTCATATCGATTGACATTTCCGATTTTTTATGGTGAATTTCTATGGCAAACAGACAATTATTGGGTGACGCAGGCTTTTACAAAAAGGTTCTTCTTATCGCCGTTCCCATAATGATACAAAACGGCATCACAAACTTTGTTGCCCTCCTTGACAACATTATGGTCGGACAGCTGGGCACGGAGCAGATGTCGGGAACAGCGATAGTAAATCAGCTTCTCTTTGTGTTCAGTCTTACTCTTTTCGGCTCTCTTTCGGGAGCGGGAATATTCGGGGCGCAGTATTTCGGTCAGGGAAACAGCAAGGGCGTCAGGGACACCTTTCGCTTCAAGGCTGCTACGGGAATAACCGTGCTTGCTGCAGGTCTGGCTATACTGTCCATATTCGGCACAGACCTTATCTCCTCATACCTTACGGGAAACGGTGAAAGCGGCAACAAAGCTCTTATCCTTTCCTCGGGACAGGATTATCTGAGGATAATGATGGCAGGGCTTGTCCCCTTTGCTGTAACTCAGGTCTACGCCTCCACGCTCCGAGAAACGAATCATACCTTTCCGCCCATGTTTGCGGGGCTTGCGGCGGTGCTTATAAATCTCATTCTGGACTGGGCTCTTATCTTCGGCAATCTGGGACTGCCTCAGATGGGCGTGAAGGGCGCGGCGCTTGCAACGGTCATCGCACGCTTTGCCGAATGTGCGGGAGTTGTGATATGGACCCACCGAAATGCCCATAAGAATGAATTTATCAAAGGAGCATTCCGCACTCTTGCGGTTCCCCGCGAGCTTATAAAAAAGATCGTTATAAGCGGACTTCCCCTTGCGATAAACGAATGTCTCTGGTCTGCCGGAATGGCTACACTGAACCGCTGCTACTCTATGCGGGGCGTTGACGTGGTAGCCGCCACAAACATCTCCTCCACCATATTCAACCTCTTTGCGGTGATCTTCATCGCTCTCGGGAACTCGGTGGGCATTATCGTGGGTCAGATACTCGGCTCGGGAGATATGAAAAAAGCAAGAGAAACGGATACAAGGCTTATCCTCTTCACTGTTGCGGCAGGAACGGTCACAGGCGGTCTGATGGCAGCATTTTCGGGCATTTTCCCAATGTTTTACAACACCACCGACGCAATAAGAGAGCTTGCGGGGAAGATAATAACCATATCGGGAATGTTTATGCCTATGGCGGCGTTTATGCACGCGGCATATTTCACCCTGCGCTCGGGCGGAAGAACGTTCATCACGTTTCTTTTCGACAGCGCTTATGTATGGGCGATAACTATCCCCACAGCCCTGCTTCTCATTCATTTTACAAAGCTTGACATTCTGAAAGTGTATTTTTTATGCCAGCTTGTCGACATAATAAAGGTGACGATCGGTTTTATCCTTATTAAAAAAGGCGTATGGCTGCGGAATATCGTGGCTTCGGAATAATATATTGAAAGGTTGAAGAAAATGAAGTATTATATTGGCATTGATCTTGGAGGAACTAATATCAAGGCAGGAGTTGTAAACGAAAACTTTGAGATAATCGCAAAGGCTTCCACAAAAACTCTCTGCCCCCGTCCCGCAAAGGATATCTGCGACGATATGGCAAAGGTATCCATAGAGGCGTGCAAGCAGGCAGGGATATCCATTGACGATATCGAATGGATAGGCGTGGGTACTCCCGGTATCGCCGACAATGTTAACGGCACTATCCCCTATTCAAACAATCTCGATTTCCACGATGTTCCCGTAAGAAAGTATATTCAGGAGCATATAAACAAGCCCGTTTATGTGGCAAATGACGCAAACGCCGCTGCATACGGCGAATTTGTGGCAGGTGCTGCAAAGGGCGCAAAGAACGCTGTCTGCATCACCCTCGGCACAGGCGTAGGCGCAGGCATCATTGTTGACGGAAAAATTCTCACAGGCTCTAACCTTGCAGGTGCTGAGCTTGGTCATATGGTCATCGAGGTGGACGGTCCTCAGTGTACCTGCGGAAGAAAGGGCTGCTTTGAGGTATTCTCCTCCGCTACCGGTCTTATCCGTATGACAAAGGAGGCTGCCGAGGCTGACAAATCATCCGTTCTAAACAAGTATTTCGAGACTGACGGCAAATTCTCCGCACGTCACGCATTTATGGCTATGAGAGAGGGCGACAAGGCAGGCACAGAGGTGGTAAACAAATACTGCAAGTACCTTGCGGCAGGCATCACAAACGCTATCAACATTTTCCAGCCTGATATCCTCTGCATTGGCGGCGGCGTATGCAACGAGGGCGACCCTCTGCTTCTCCCCGTCAAGGATCTGGTCAAGAAAGAGGTCTACACACGTATGCTCTCTCAGAATACCGAGATAGTAATTGCTAAGCTCGGCAATGACGCAGGTATTATCGGTGCGGCATTCCTGGGTCTGGAGAGCTGAGAAACATTCGTAAGCTGTTTTTAAAGAACTTATTGCCGAAGCTTTAAAGCTGCGGCTACATATAAGGAAACAAATTTATATATGAAAAAGAGGTAATATAAAATGTCTTGTAACGAAAAATGCACAGACTGCGGAAACTTTTTCTGCGAAGGCGCCGAAATGGCTCCCCAGCGCTCCCTTTTCAACGCTCTTGGTATGACTGAGGAGGAAATGAAGAAGCCCTTAGTCGGCATTGTATCCTCCTACAACGAGATCGTTCCCGGTCATATGAACATTGACAAGCTGGTGGAGGCTGTAAAGCTTGGCGTGGCTATGGCAGGCGGTACTCCCGTTGTATTCCCTGCTATCGCTGTATGCGACGGCATCGCAATGGGTCATCAGGGTATGAAGTACTCCCTTGTTACCCGTGACCTTATCGCCGATTCCACCGAATGTATGGCTCTCGCTCATCATTTCGACGCTCTTGTTATGATACCCAACTGTGACAAGAACGTTCCCGGTCTGCTTATGGCTGCCGCAAGAGTAAACGTTCCAACCGTATTCGTTTCCGGCGGTCCCATGCTTGCAGGTCACGTAATGGGCAGCAAGACCTCCCTTTCAAGTATGTTTGAGGCTGTAGGCGCATACACCGCAGGCAAGATCTCCGAAGAGGAGTTCCGGGAATTTGAAAACAAGGCTTGTCCCACCTGCGGAAGCTGCTCGGGAATGTACACCGCAAACTCCATGAACTGCCTTACCGAAGCTATCGGAATGGGTTTAAAGGGCAACGGTACAATCCCTGCCGTTTATTCCGAAAGAATACGTCTCGCAAAGCACGCAGGTATGCAGGTAATGGAGATGTACAGAAGAAATATCCGTCCCAGAGACATTATGACCGAGAAAGCATTTTTGAACGCTCTTACCGTTGATATGGCTCTCGGCTGCTCCACAAACACAATGCTCCACATTCCCGCTATCGCACATGAATGCGGCATTGACATCAACCTGGACATTGCAAACGAGATAAGCGCAAAGACTCCCAATCTCTGCCACCTTGCTCCCGCAGGTCACGCATATATGGAGCAGCTGAATGAAGCAGGCGGAATTTATGCCGTAATGAACGAGCTTGACAAGAAGGGACTCCTTTACACCGATCTTATCACCGTTACCGGAAAGACCGTGGGCGAAAACATCAAGGGCTGCATAAACAAGGACCACGATATTATCCGTCCCATTGAAGAGCCCTACAGCGAGACAGGCGGAATTGCTGTTCTCCGCGGAAATCTGGCACAGGACGGCTGCGTTGTAAAGCGTTCGGCTGTTGTACCCGAAATGCTCACACATACAGGTCCTGCAAAGGTATTCGACTGCGAGGAGGACGCTCAGGCGGCTATCCTCGGCGGCAAGATCGAAGAAGGCGATGTTGTTGTTATCCGCTATGAAGGTCCTAAGGGCGGCCCCGGTATGAGAGAAATGCTCAATCCTACCTCCGCGATCCAGGGAATGGGTCTGGGCACATCGGTTGCTCTTATCACCGACGGACGTTTCAGCGGCGCTTCAAGAGGCGCTTCCATCGGTCACGTTTCTCCCGAAGCAGCTGTAGGCGGCGTTATCGGCGTTGTCAAGGACGGCGACAGCATTACCATCGATATCCCCAACTACAAAATTCAGCTTAATATCGATGACGCAGAGCTTGAGCGCAGACTGGCAGAATTTACACCCAAGAAGAAGGAGCTCAAGGGCTATCTCAAGAGATACGCTTCTCTCGTTACCTCGGGTGCACAGGGCGCAGTTCTCAAGAACGAATAATTATTGGAGTAAAAAATATGAGCAAAACCGAAAGCGGCGCAAAAAAGGCGGGCAAGGCGCTTACCGCATTTGTAATACTTATCCTTATTGCAGTTCTTGCCGTCTCGAAATTTATCGGCGGTCAGGATACGGCTGCCTTGAAATACTGCTCCGCTGTTGCTTCGGCTAATTTCAAGGAATATGCGAAAACGGTATCCCCCGGAGACATTTATGCAAGCGGCAGCGAAAGCGATTTCAAAGCCGCCTGCACAAGCGGACTGCGCGGTCTCCCCGAATTTTCGGAGCTTGAGGAAACAGATAATCTCAGCGCCAACGTTAAGATAACCGAACATAAAATGAACGGCAGTCTTACGGAATGGATATGCACCGCCGATATCGACTTTTTCTGCAGCGGAAGCAGCGTTTCATATAACGGCGTTACGATCGCCATGCGTTTTTCGGGCGGAAAATGGTTAATTCAGGACGCCGAGCCAAATCTGTTCTGATGTTCAGCTTTTTATATGCAAAAAAGCTCTTGCATTTTAAATTTTTTTGTGATATAATAATAAAAGGTTAATCGAAATTTAACATAAAGGATTTGGTGCTATGGGTTTATTCGATAACGAAAATAAGCAGCGCAGAAACAAGCAGGTTCAGCTCCAGAACATTATTCTTGATATAGATGAAAAAAAGCTTCAGGTGTCCGAGGAATTTCTCGAGAAAATGACAAAAATTTACATAAGCAAATATCTTAAAGTCATCAACGAGAATATCTCAAGCATAAACAAGGTCACAAACATTGGTCTGCTTTTTAAAAAGTACGATAACATAATGAAAAATATCGACGAGCTTATCAAGATAGAAGATCTTCACCGTTTCCGTCACCCCACTCCTTCCGAATACAAGGAAATGATCGAGGAAAGGCTGGACAAATTCATTATGTCCCTCATCAGCCGTGAGTGGAGAAAGATCGCTCCTCAGAACAGCGCCGAGACTACCGACCCTAACCTTGAAAAAAAATGGAAAGCCTTTTTTGCCTCCTTCGAACCATATGAGAAGCGGCTTACCGATAATGCAAGAAATACTCTTGAGCAGCTTAAAAACGGGGTATTCCCGCCCGAGCCTCCCGAGGAGGAGGATCTGCATCTTGCTGACGAGGACGGATTTATCCCCGAAACCTTTGAGACTGCTGATGCTCCCGCTGCCGAGAACACTCAGGGAAATGCGGCTCCCACCCCAAAAAATTAAATTATACTATCCCAAACGCTCTCTTGCTTTTGGGATAGTATATATTTTTTTAGTAAAATGTAAAATAACATCTTTATCACTTGAATTTATCCGGGATTTGTATTATAATACTTATTGGTTTGTAATCAATTACCTCTGAAAGGACGATATGAAATGAAATTATCTAAAATAATCGCATCTGCGGCGGCTGCCGCACTTTCCGCCGCTATTTTTGCAGGCTGCGGAAGCGTTCCCGAGAACACCGTTTTCTCCCTTGATGACCTTAACGGCAAGGTTATAGGAGTTCAGCTCGGTACAACAGGTGACGCATATGCCTCCGATGTTACCGACAATGTTGAACGCTTCAACAAGGGCGCTGACGCTGTTCAGGCACTCAAACAGGGCAAGGTCGACGCTGTTCTCATTGACGCGGAGCCTGCTAAGGTCTACGTTCAGAACAACAGCGACCTTACGATCCTCGACGAAACATTTGCCGTTGAAGAATACGCCATTGCAGTTAAAAAGGGCAATGACGAGCTTACAGGAAAGATAAATGACGCTCTCGCTCAGCTCAAGGCAGACGGAACTCTTGATTCCATCAAGGCAAACTGGATAGGCGAGGACGCCGGAAAAACTCCTTACACATCTCCCGAGGGCGTTGACAGAAGCAAAGGAAAGCTCATTATGGCTACAAATGCCGAATTTCCTCCCTATGAGTCCATGAGCGGCGAGAACGTTGTAGGCTTTGACGTTGATATGATGACCGCTGTATGCGATATTCTCGGAATGGAGCTTGAGATCGAGAATATGGCATTTGACTCCATCATTGCAGCAGTTGACTCGGGCAAGGCTGACGTTGGCGCAGCAGGTATGACCGTTACCGAGGAAAGGCTTGAGAACGTTAACTTCACCGATCCCTACACCACTGCAACTCAGGTAATTATTGTCAGAAAGTAAGATATTTTCAAACGGCTGTCCGCAGCTTTACGGGCAGCCGTTTCTTAAAATGAGGGGTGATAACTTGGAAATTGTATTAAAGGAATTTGCGGATAAATTTTATAAGACCTTTATCCAGGACGACCGCTGGAAATACCTTACCAACGGTCTGAAAAACACTTTGACCATTACTGTTTTCGCCGTTCTGCTGGGAATGGTCTTAGGCTTTCTTATCGCCATAATCCGCTCCACCCATGACAAAACGGGCAAGCTTAAAGTCCTGAACTTCTTTGCAAAGATATATCTGACTGTGATACGAGGAACTCCCGTTGTCGTTCAGCTGCTTATCATTTACTTTGTTATCTTCGCCTCCGTTCAGGTGGACAAGATATTCGCCGCAGTGCTTGCTTTCGGACTTAACTCCGCCGCATACGTTGCAGAGATAGTCCGCTCGGGCATTATGGCGGTGGATAACGGTCAGTTTGAGGCAGGCTCCGCGCTGGGACTGAATTACTCCCAGACTATGAGCTATATCGTTCTTCCCCAGGCATTCAAAAACGTTCTCCCCTCTCTTGCAAACGAGTTTATCGTTCTGCTCAAGGAGACCTCTGTGGCAGGCTATATTGCCGTTCAGGATCTTACAAAGGGCGGAGATACTATCCGTGCGAATACATATGAGCCGTTCCTGCCCCTTATTGCGGTGGCGCTCATATATCTTGTTATAGTTATGATACTTACCCACTTTGTTACCCGTCTTGAAAGGAGGCTTGCGGCTAATGATAAGCGTTGAAAAGCTGTACAAGTCCTTCGGGGAGCTTGAGATACTCAAGGGCATTACCGAAACCATCGACAAGGGTGAAAAGGTGGTTGTCATCGGTCCTTCCGGTTCGGGCAAAAGCACATTTTTAAGGTGTCTCAACCTTCTTGAGAAGCCTACCTCGGGCAAGATAATCTTCAACGGCGTTGATATCACCCACGCAAAGGAAAAAGAGCTTAACCATATGAGACAGAAAATGGGAATGGTGTTTCAGCATTTTAATCTGTTCCCTAACCTTACCATACGGGGAAATATCACCCTTGCGCCCGTTAAGCTCGGGCTTATGACAAAGGACGAGGCTGACACAAAGGCAGAAGAACTGCTCCGAATGGTAGGGCTTTCCGACAAGGCGGAAAATTATCCTTCTCAGCTCTCAGGCGGTCAGAAGCAGCGTATCGCCATTGCACGCTCATTGGCAATGAACCCCGATGTTATGCTTTTTGACGAGCCTACGTCGGCTCTTGACCCGGAAATGGTGGGCGAAGTTCTGAGCATTATGAAGGAGCTTGCCGAGGAGGGTATGACCATGGTGGTCGTTACCCACGAAATGGGCTTTGCGAGAGAGGTCGCTTCAAGGGTAATGTTTATGGCGGACGGAAACGTTATGGAACAGGGCGCACCCGATGAATTTTTTGGGAACCCCAAAAATCCCCGTTTAAAGGATTTCCTTTCAAAGGTACTGTAATGGAGATACGTATTTCACAGGGGCTTGAAACGGCTCCCGAAGCGGCTATGATACGAAAGGCTGTTTTCATTGACGAACAGGGCTTTGAAAACGAGTTTGACGATATAGACGGATATGCCTTCCACGCTGTGCTTTTTACGGAGGACAATATTCCCGCTGCCTGCGGACGGCTGTATTCATCTGACGGACAAAGCTTTATTATCGGCAGGATAGCAGTATTAAAGCCGTTTCGCAGATCGGGCTTAGGTGAAAAAATAGTAACTGCTCTCGAAAATAAGGCTCGTGAGCTTGGAGGTACCGAAACCGAGCTTTCTGCACAGGTAAGGGCAATGGGCTTTTACGAAAAGCTTGGCTACTCCCCTTTCGGTGAGGAATATCTTGACGAATACTGCCCTCATATTGCCATGAAAAAATTACTTTGAGATAAATTTTAAATCCGCAGCGATTTGTGTGAAACCGCTGCGGATTTATTTTTATCATCTCATAACATTGTTCATTTTTTCCGAAACTGCCGATACGCTTTGGATAAGCTCGTGAATATCCGAACCTGTTTTGCCTGTGGACTCAACGGAATTTTTAAGCTTGATAAGAATATCCGAAAGCTCCTTTATTTCGGCAATGATGTCGGTTATATTTTCATTGACCATACTTGTTTCTTCCGAAACCTTGCTGTAGCTGGTAATAAAGCTCTGTGTGGCGTTCTGGGTCTTGTCTGCAAGGCTGCCGACCTCCCCTGCCACTACAGCAAAGCCCTTTCCTGCTGCTCCGACGTGAGCAGCCTCAATGGACGCATTAAGGGAAAGAAGCTTGATCTGGAGTGCGATATCCTGGATTATTCCCGAGCTGTTATTATATTCCTCATTGATGGAATTTATCTGGGATATATTTGCAGACATTGTATCGCTGAGTCCCTGCAGCTCGGATACGATCCTGTTGACATTCTCGATGAGATACACATTTTCTCCCGAGTCCGCAACGATCTTGTCAGTATTCTCCGAAACAAGCTTTATTTTGCTGTTGAGGGCTGCTGTCAGCTCGTTGATATCATTATTTGCCTTAACGATATTTTCATTGAACTTCTGGATATTGGCGCTCTCCTCAATGTTCTTTTTAAGAATATACTGGTGGCAGTTTTCCGGGGAATTAAGCCCCTTTGCCACGGCAAAAGCCATTTCGCGGCAGGACGAATATCCGCACGCCTGACAGTCAAAATGCCGCTCGGATTCGTTTTCCTTATAAAGAGCCGAGAATGCATTTCTGATATCGCCTTCCGAAACAGACTTTACATCGGGCTGCTTCGGAGTGTATGAACGCAGGAAATCCTCAAGCCTGAGATCGCTGTCGAACTGCTTGTACTGCTTGTTTTTGTTATGATGCGTCTGCTTCAGCTGCCGTGAAAAGGAATCGGACCTGACTTTTTCCATCATATCCATTATCTCAAATTTATTATACTTCGACGGAACTCCCGGTCCCACCGTACAGCCGAAATCACAGGAAAGCACGTCAAACACAGCCGGACGGGAGCTTTCGGGAGTTTCAAGATACATATCGAGATCGTGATAAACATGAGGCACGCCTTCGGAGTTGATGACCCGCAGCTCGGGAGCCATCAGCCTGAGACATTCTTTAAGTCCTCCGGGCATCGGGTATATCGCGCCGCTGTAGGCAGGGAGACCGTCAAATTCAAATTCTCCGCTGACGATATGGATATTATTCTCCTTGAGGTATTTCTCAAGGGCTGCAAAGGTAACGTTATATTCCACAGCGCCTGTGTCTGTAAATTCGGTTTTCTTGGCAATGCAGGGGGAAAGGACTGCAAGAGGATTGCTGTCCCTGCAATACTTTTTGATATAGATCGCACCGCAGAGAATGGGGCTGTGGACGGGAGACAGATAGGGTATAAGCTCATGCTTGTATTTGAGGATATAATCTGTGAGAGCCGCACAGGGCTGAGAGATTATCTTCCCGACCTTTTTCTCTGCCACCGCTTTCAGATGCATATATGTACAGATATCCGCGCCGAATGAAACGTCATAGATCTTATCGGCGCCCAGCTGACGGACTGCATGGAGCACATTGCGCCAGCCGCTTCCGAATGCTATTTTTACCGCAGGAGCCACCAGAACGGTTATCTTCTTTCCCTTTTTAAGGTCACTGAAAAAACGGCTCGTATCGTCTTCATAATACCTTGCCTTGTGAACGCAGGCTTTGATACATTCACCGCAGTTTATACAATTTTTGTCATTTACGGTAATTACGTTTTTGTCGCCTAATTTCTGAGACATATTGGCATTGTTGACGGGACAGGCTCTGATGCAGGCATTACAGCCCACACATAAATTCGGCTCGATCTTTACCATTAAGTGATATCCTCCTGAAATAATATCAAGCTGCTTAATTCGGTCAGAAATTTAGTCGATGCTAATGACGAATTATTAAGCATTATTTTTAATATTATATCATACTTTTTTACACATAGCAAGAAAAATGTATTATTTTAGGAGACTATATCGTTTTTTTGTTTATTTTGACGAAAATTTCCAATAAACAACTTTGTTTACATTTTATTTTCCTTCTCAAGGACCGAATGTCTGTGCATTTTAACCAAGGGGATACTCTGTGCCGTTAAAGCTTAATGCGCAGACCTCGGAAGTGTCCATATAATTCCGGAAATAATCACTTTGCTGCCTGTATGCAAGGTGAAGTGTCATTTCGGCGGTGCCGTTTTCAAGCTTGCCCGACCAGCCATTCATAGACACGGGTATCAGAGAGCCGTCGGTCATGACAAGATACATTTCGTTTTCTATACCGGTCACAACTCCCCTAAAGAAATCATTGTTTTCATTGCCGGGAAATTCAATATCCATTTTGCCGCCTGTGGGAGATATCTCGATAAGCTTTACGGTACATTCAAATTCATAACGCTCGGAACCGCCTTCATAAATTTTGTCGCCGATCTCGTCGGGAGACTTGAGACGGAATGTTGCTTTTTCCTCGGGGGCTTTGCAGGTGAGAACGTCCAGAGACTTGTCAGAGGCAGTATATTTAAAGCTTATGCTCCATTTCAGGGGTATGGCTACCACAGAACTGATATCCACCTGTACCGGCTCGTGGGTATCTTTGTCATAAAAGCCATATTCGCCTTTATTCATTCCGTAATAGGAATTTGTTTCATCGCATATCTCATTGTATTTATCCCACCCGACAAGCGTATCGCCCTCTGCGGATATTACTTTGCCGCTAATAGGTTCATCGCCTTCAATATCCATTGTATAAATTATATTTCCATTTTCTGTTATTGATTGACCAAATCCACCGCCCCAGGACATCTGGGCTGTAAATCCCACTGCATTATTTATCTTAACGTTATCCTCAAGCCAAGTATAATCATTATGATCAAAATCGGCGGGATTCTGAAAATGCTCCGTTACGGGTGTGCCGTCCTTTCGGGATATCTCGATAACGGCATAGAGGGTATCCGAATCTCCCGTTACACCTGCCACGCTCACGATGTAATCATCATCGGAAACGGAATATCTGACGTTGCTGACCTTTCCTACAAGCTCCTCGGCAAGCTCGCTGTCGGCTACCTTTATCCTGTCACCGAACAGCACGTCAAAATCAAGATTTCCGGTTACCGCTGCGGCGGTCACTCCGAGACAGGCGGCAAAGCATACTGCCACGGGGATAATTATCCCCTTTCTGAGCCTTGGGCGGCTCCTGTTATCGGCTGTTTGTGACGATTTAACTTTCTCAAGAAGCTCGTCGGACGGAGCGATATCTTCAAATGCGTTTTTAATAAGCTCTCTGTTATTCATCTTGCCATACCTCCTCAAGTTCTTTTCTGAGTGCAGTTCTTGCACGTTTGAGCCTTGTCCTTACGGCAGGCTCGGATATTTTCAGCAGCTTTGCGGTCTCATCGCAGGAATAGCCGTAGTAGTAATACAGCAGGACGGGAAGGCGGTAGCTCTCGGGCAGCTTCATTACTGCTTCTGTTACCGTCCGCTTTTCAAGTCCGTCTTCATTTTCTGACGGGATATTTTCGTCAAGCTCCGCTTTATAGCGGCTGTAGGCACTTCTGTGGAGCATTTTGCAGAAATTCACCGTCACCCGTATGAGCCACGCTTTTAAATGCTCCTCGTCCCTGAATTCCCGTTTATGGTTTGACAGCTTGAGAAAGGTCTCCTGAAAAATGTCCTCGCTGTCGGAGACTGTGCCGCTGTAAAGATAGGCGGTTTTATATACCATATCTCCGTATTTGTCTACGGTCTCCTCAAAGTTCGGCTTCAATTTATATCCCTCCTTTGGAGAGAGTTTTGTGGTTTTCGTCAGAAAATTTCGGACTTTAGTCCGAAAAGCAAAACTCGTATGTTTGAAAATCTTTGATTTTCAAACATATCACTCCCCTTTTTCGTTTTGAGCGCTCACTATAAAAATGCGGCAGGATGTCAAAATGTGACAAGAAAATTTGTTCGATTTGTCAATTGACATTTTGATACATTTGTGCTATTATATAAGAGTAATAATTCTCCCGGGACTGTTGTCACAGGAGAATTTACTGTCATTATCAGTTATCAATTTTTGAAATGGTGATGACCTTGACGGGGCATTTCTCGGCGCATTTGCCGCAGGCGGTGCATTTTTCGTGGTCAACACGGGCAATGTTCTCCGACACGTGTATCGCGTCAAACTCGCACTGCTTTTCACACAGCTTACAGCCGATACAGCCCTTGCCGCATACCGCTTTGACCGCCTTGCCCATATCCTTTGAGCTGCAGAGGACATCTGCTGTGGGTGCCATTTTTCTGATCTCGATAACATCGTTGGGACAGGTCTCGGCGCACATTCCGCAGCCTATACATTTTGACCTGTCTATCCTTGCAAGGTCGTCTCTTATTACGATTGCGTCTGCGGGACAGACCTTTGCGCAGTCGCCCTGTCCGAGGCAGCTGAATTTGCAGCCCCACATTCCGCCGTAAAAACGCTTGGCGTTGACGCAGGTTAGCTCCCCGTCAAAATCAAAGCTTCGCTGCTTGCTTTGGCAGTCTGCCGAGCAGCGGACAACGGCTATCTGCTTTTCCGTCTCCCCTGCGCTGACTCCCATTATTTCGCCGATCTTTTCTGCTGACTTTGCTCCTCCGGGTTTGCAGAGGTTGGCTTTTTCGCCCTTTAGGACTATGGCTTTGGCATAGTCAGAGCAGCCGCTGTAGCCGCAGGCTCCGCAGTTTACCTGTGGGAGAGCCTCGTTCACCTCGTCCACCCGAGGGTCGGACTTAACGGCGAATATTTTTGAAGCGGCGGTAAGCAGCACGCCTGCGAGTATTCCCATTCCCGCAAATATGAGGACGGGAAGAATGTATGCTTCAAACATTTATATCGATCCTTTCGGTAAGGTTATTTTCTTTATTATGCGGACGGGTATTGCTCCGTCCGCAGGATATCAGCCGAAGATACCCTCGACCATTCCCGAAAAGCTCATAAAGCTTACGGAGACGATGGAGGCGGCTATAAGTGTGGCGGGAACGCCCTTGAAGGTCTCGGGGACGTCTGCCTTGTCTACCCGTGAGCGCACTCCGCTGAATATGAGCAGGGCAAGAGTGAAGCCCAGACCTGCGCCCAGTGCGTCAACAATGGACTCGCCGAAGGTATAGCCGTTGTCGATATTGAGAATGGTCACGCCGAGAACGGCACAGTTTGTTGTGATAAGAGGAAGATACACGCCCAGCGAACCGTAGAGGGCAGGCATTTTCTTCTTGAGTATCATTTCGATCAGCTGAACAAAAAGGGCGATTATGAGGATAAAGGCTACGGTCTTGAGATACTCAAGTCCGAAGGGTGCGAGGAGGAAGGTATATACGGGGTAGGTACAGATCGTGGCACATATCATTACAAAGGTCACGGCAGCTCCCATTCCTGCGGCGCTGTCAAGCTTTTTCGACACGCCCAGAAAGGGGCAGATACCCATAAATTTCGAGAGGACAAAGTTATTGGTCAGCATTGCACTGAAAAGTATCACGAGCATTGTTTTCATACCGTCTTTTCCTCCTTGTGTTCATTGGCGCAGCCTGTGCAGCTGTCGGCGCAGGGACAGCCTTCGCAGCCTATCTGCTGAGGCGGCTTGCGGTTTGCAAGCTTATTTACAACGGCGATTATACAGCCGAGGACGAAAAATCCGCCTGCGGGCATTATGAATATGGTCATGGGGTCGGGAATGTGGAGGTCGATGCCCATCCACTTGCCTGTACCCAGTATCTCACGGAAGGAGCCCATCAGGAAGAGGGCAAGGGTGAAGCCTATGCCCATTCCAAGTCCGTCAAGGATGGAGGGGATCAGCTTATTTTTCGATGCAAAGGCTTCCGCTCTGCCAAGGATTATGCAGTTAACGGTTATAAGGGAGAGGAAAAGTCCTAAGCTGTCGTAAAGCGCGGGAACATAGCCCTTCATCAGAAATTCTATGAGGGTCACAAAGCTTGCGATTATTACGATGAAGCAGGGCAGTCGTACTGCTTTGGGGATAACATTTTTGAGGAGCGACACCACCGCATTGGAGCAGACAAGGACAAAGGTAGTGGCTATGCCCATTCCCAGACCGTTTTCTGCCATGGTCGTTACCGCCAGCGTGGGGCACATTCCCAGAAGGGTCACAAGGGTGGGGTTTTCCTTGATCATGCCTTTTGTAAATTCCTTGAGGTTACTGTTTTCAGCCATTTCCCTGTTCCTCCTTCAGCTGAGAGTAGGCATTTACGGCTGTCTCCACCGCTTTGTTCATTCCCTTTGAGGAATATGTGGCTCCCGTTATGCCGTCCACCTGAAAATCAGGTGAGGTTATTCCCTTGAAGCGGTCAAGGTAGGCGCTGTCCTGCACCTTGGTTCCAAGTCCCGGGGTCTCGCCGATGGTGAGGACGGATATGCCGCAGACTGCTCCGCTTTCGTCAAAGCCGATAAGAAGATGAAGTCCTCCCTTGGAATATCCGTCGGCGGTTATCTCAAAGGCAGTTTTGCCGCTGCCGTTGTCGATTATAGATGTCACTCCTTCGTATGTTCTGACCGTTCCGTCATCGTTTATGAGCATTTTAAAGCTTTCCGATGTGCCGTAAATTTCCGCAAGTCCTTCGGAAAGCTTATCGGTAATTATTCCTGTGGTGTCCACATAGGTGAGATTGTAGGCAAGCACGAGGAGCGCCGAGGATATTATGCATATGAGCGTGAGGACCAGGGGGGGCATAATTTTTTCTTTCATTGTCATACCTTTGCGCCCTCCTTTTCAGGCTTTTTTGCGCCTACGGGTCTAAGCTCGCAGAGTCTGTCGATATAGGGAACAAGGAGGTTCATAAGCAGTATTGAGAATGATACGCCCTCGGGATAGCTGCCGAATTTTCTTATAGCAAAGGTGAGTATTCCGCAGCCTATGCCGAAAATAAGCTTGCCCTTTCCTGTGAGAGGGGTAGTGGCGTAATCGGTAGCCATAAAGAATGCACCCAGCATAAGTCCGCCCGAGAGAATTGCATAAAGAGGGTCGTCACCTGCAAGGAATGTGAGGAGAGCGACTGTGCCGATAAAGGCAAAGGGAGCGTGGGGGGTGATTATCCTTGTTATCATAAGGAATACTCCGCCTATGATAAGTGCAAGGGCGCAGGTCTCGCCGATACAGCCTCCTGTGGTTCCCAGAAAGAGTGAGAGATAATCTGCGTCCTTTGTTACAAGAGGAGTTGCCGTTGTTACTGCGTCGGCGGTATTTTTATAGTAAAAGGGTGCGCTCCATCGGGACATATGACCCGTAAAGGATAACATCAGGACTATTCTTCCCACAATGGCGGGATTGGCAAAGTTCTGACCTATGCCGCCGAAAAGCTGCTTTGTTATGACGATAGCCACAAAGGAGCCTATTACTCCGAAGAGCGGGTCAATTTCGGGAGGAAGGTTCATTCCCAGAAGAAGTCCCGTTACAACTGCGGACAGGTCGGAAATTGTCTGGGGCTTTTTCATTATCCGTCTGAGGATATACTCGAAAAACACGCAGGAAACGGTGCAGACCGCAAGATTTACAAATGCCATCGGTCCGAATATTATCACTCCTGCTATGCAGGCGGGCATTAGGGCAATTATTACCAGAAGCATTACCTTGCGGGTGCTTATATTGTCGTGGATATGGGGTGAGGGCGATACATTAAGGCTCACGTATATTCAGATCCTTTCAATCAAGTGGAAATTTGCTTATTTTCGCTTTGCGGCATTCATCAGAAGCCCCTTGGCAAGCTGATTTTTCTCCGCAAGCCGCCTGTTTGCGGGACAGACATAGGAGCAGCAGCCACAGTTTATACAAAGTCTGACCTTGAGCCGTTCAAGCTCATAGGTATCTCCCCTGTCGTATGCGCTCTCAAGGCTTACGGGCATCAGCTTTACGGGACAGGCACGGATACATCTGCCGCAGCGGATACAGGAGGTGGTTTTTGTTTCGGGGACATCTTTAAATGCAAGGATAGCATTATTTACCTTGATAACGGGGCGGTCGGCGCTGTCAAGTGCCATTCCCATCATAGGACCGCCGTAGAGGACTTTATCGTACTCAGTGGCTCCGCAGTATTCAAGAAGCTCGGAGGCAGGTGTCCCCACAAGGACACGATAGTTTCCGCTGTTTTTTGTCACAGCTGTGCCGTCTATGGTAAGGCGCTTGCTTACAAGGGGCATTCCTGTGCGGATATATCTTATGAGGAAGGCTATGGTGGAGACATTCATGACGATAACTCCCCGGTGAGCGGGAAGCTCGCCTTCGGCTACTACTCTGCCTGTGGCGGTGTAGATAAGCACCTTTTCTGCGCCTTGGGGATATGTGGAGGGAAGTGAAACTACTTCGATATTCTTATTGTCGGCAGTCCGCTTTTTCATATCGGCAATTGCTTTAGGCTTATTTGCTTCAATGCCTATCTTGCAGGAGGGTATTCCGAGCATTTTCATTATATAGGAAATGCCGTCAATAACGTCCTCGGGGGCTTCAACAAATTCACGGTAATCGGAGGTGATATAGGGTTCGCACTCGGCTCCGTTTACAAGAAGGGTGTCTATGGGCGTTTTGACCGGGTCAAAGCCAAGCTTGATATGAGTAGGGAAGCCTGCTCCGCCAAGTCCGCAGCAGCCGCTTTCTCTGACTGCCGCCAGAAAGCTGCTTCTGTCGGTCACGACCGGGGGCTTTATATCGGGACATACTGTCTGAAGTCCGTCTGTCTCAATTATTACAGCTTTACAGGCTGTGCCGTTTGACAGCCGCCAGTCGGTGATATCCGAGACCTTTCCCGAGGCGGGAGAATGGACGGGAACGGACATAGGCTTATCCGAGTCGCCTATTTTCATTCCCACTGTCACCTCGTCCCCTTTTTTCACAAGAGGAATGCAGGGCGCGCCCATACACTGCGCCATGGGCAGTACAAGCTTCTTTGGCAGAGGAAAATCAACGGTCGCCGTATTCTCTGTAGATTTATGGTGCGGCAGCCTTACTCCTCCTGTTTTTACGGACATATTATTTCAACCCTTTCTTTTGGTCTGTTATTTCTTAAAAAAATCGATATTTAAAGGGTGCATTATCCCGCAGAAAAATCCCCGAAAAAAGCACCCTTGCTATATTTTTATTATGTCAATTGAAATTATAACACAGACCCGATCAAAAGTCAACACGGATTTTATTTTATTTTGTTCCATTCAGACTATTTTCTGCCTGTCCGGTTTCGACAAAAGCCTTACACGGGCAATGATATAATTTTTTTATAAAGCTCGGACGGGGAAGTTTTTTTATGTACATATATGCGGATATTCTTATTATAACCAATATTTACGTGGATTTTCTGCTGATAAGGTCGGCGGCGGCTATTACTCACAGTCCGCTGAAAACGGGCAGAGGTATCTTTGCGGCAGTCATTGGAAGCCTTTTTTCTCTTGCGATCTTTCTGCCGAAAAGCCTTGATTTTTTTCTTGCGCCCATTAAGCTGATCTCTTCTGCGGTCATTGTTCTTATCGCTTTCGGATTTGAAAATTACGGGCATTTTTTCAGACGTATGGTTGTTTTTTATCTCTGCGCCTTCATTTACGGCGGGCTGGGAACAGGGCTTGCTTATCTTACGGGAGGACGATTTATTACCGCAAGAAACGGTATTATTTATGCTGATTTTTCTATGCCTGCCCTGGTAATAACTTCAATTGCGGCTTATGTCTGCATCGGCGTGTACAAGCGGCTTTCCGACTATGGCACAGACGGCTCTTATACGGTCATAGTTTCCGACTGCGGCAGGACGGCAAGCTTTAAGGCTGCTGCCGATACGGGAAATGTCCTGAGAGACAGCTTTACGGGCAAATATGTTATCGTTTGTCCCAAGGCTGTCCTTCTGACGCTTTATGACATTGTGCCCGACTGCAAATGTGTGACTGAGGGGAAATGCACCCTTGGGAAACGATGGCGGCTGATACCCTATTCCACTGTATCATCTTCGGGGATAATGGCTGTTATCTGTCCTCGGGACGTTTGTCTGAAAAATGATGAGACGGGGCAGCTTTTCCGTGCGGACGTTTATCTCGGTGCGGCTGAAAATGATGATTCCAAAGCGGTATTTAATCCGAAGATACTTATTTGATTTTAAGAAAGGATATGATCTATTATGTTAAGTGCAGAGCGGCTGTTTGAAATGGCAAGGGAGCTTGCGGCAAAGCTTCTCGGGATATCGGACGGTGTTTTTTACATAAACGGCCCCGAAACGCTCCCTCCTCCCCTGACAAGATCCGAGGAGGAAGAAGCCTTCGCTCTGCTGCTGACCGACGCACCAAAGGGCAGAGAACAGCTTATTGTTCATAATCTGCGGCTGGTGGTTTACATTGCAAAAAAATTCGAGTCAACGGGGATATGCGTGGACGATCTTGTTTCTATCGGCACCATTGGGCTTATTAAGGCGGTGAACACCTTCTCCCCAATGAAAAATATCAAGCTTGCCACATATGCTTCAAGATGCATTGAGAATGAGATACTAATGTTTCTGAGAAAGACCTCTCAACACAAAAACGACATCTCCATTGACGAGCCGCTGAACATTGACTGGGACGGAAATGAGCTGCTGCTTTCGGATATTCTCGGAACCGACGATGACACAGTAAACAGCGGTATCGAGGACGATGCGGAAAAAGCTGTTCTGAGGGAGACTGTATGCCGTCTCCCCGAGCGGGAAAGGATAATCATGGAGATGAGATTTGGGCTGAAAACGGGCAGAGAGATGACCCAGAAGGAGGTCGCAGATGTTATCGGGATATCTCAGTCATATATTTCAAGGCTTGAAAAAAAGATAATCAAAAAGCTTAAAAAGGAGCTTGACAGGCAGATGATGTAAAAATATGCCGCAGACAAACGCCTGCGGCATACATATAACTTATTCAAGCAGATTTCTTTGGCTTCTTTTTCCCAAAATAGGTGGGGCGGAACCATTTCAGATAAACATCCCGTATCATCTGAATGGTGTAATCGTAGAGGATAAAGACAAGATTTATGAACACCATTACGCCCACAACGGCATATTTTCCGAGGAAGGAAAAATCTCCGAAAAAGTCGTACACACCCATAATAAGAGTGATAAGCTTGTACCAGATTATCATTGCGGCATTGAACACGCCGAATTTGCAGAGGGTGCGCAAAAGAGGCAGCTTTATCTTATCAAGCTTCGGTGAGATTATGGGATAATACCCGAAAAACATTATAAAAAGCGTTGATGCTTCCTTGTCGGGGGTGAGGAAAAGCGACAGCAGGGATACGGCGAAAAATGCTGCAAACGCCCAGCTTGTGCTGACCTCGGTGGCGACTATTATCATAAGCGCTCCTGCGTATATGGGGATAGCCATACTTAGTATGGGAAAAACACCCGTCAGGAACATCAGAGTTAGGCAGAGAGCGGATACTACGCCGCCTAAGGCTACCTTATAGCTTGTTTTGCTGTTTTTATGCATTGCGGCTCCGCTCCTTTCCTTTATACTTATTTTTATGATAGCACATTTGCCGAGAAATGTCAAATATTTTCTGATTTATGCCAAATATTTGTTGCAGATGCACAAATCAGTCCTTGTTATGCTCCTTTTTGAGATAGTCGAATGCCTGACGGATATTTGATACGGCAATTATGCCGATATTGTATTTTTTCGGGTCTATCTGTCTGAGGGACATTTTCGGGATAATGCATTTCTCAAAGCCAAGCCGCTGTGCTTCGGATATTCGCTGGGCAATGTTGGAAACGCTTCGTATTTCTCCTCCCAGTCCTATTTCTCCGAATGAAACCAGCTTCTCGTTTATGGGCATATCCATAAGACTGCTGTACAGGGCGAGGGCGGCAGGCAGGTCGGCGGCAGGCTCATCAAGGCGAAAGCCTCCCACGATATTTACGTAAATATCCAGAGTGCCGTAGAAAAGTCCCGCTCTTTTTTCTAAAACAGCGATTATTATTGCAAGGCGGCTGAAATCAAAGCCTGTTGATGTCCTTCTTGGGGCGGAATAGCTGCTTTTGGTTACAAGAGCCTGCACCTCAGCAAGAATGGGGCGGGTACCCTCCATTACGCAGCCCACGCAGCTGCCCGATACGCCTGTTGGTCTGCCCGAGAGGAACATAAGCGAGGGATTTTCCACCTGCTCAAGTCCGCTGTCCAGCATTTCAAATACGCCTATCTCGTTTGTTGAGCCGAAACGGTTCTTTACGGCTCTGAGAAGGCGGTAGCTCTGATGGCGGTCTCCCTCGAAAAAGAGGACGGTATCAACGATATGCTCCATTACCTTTGGTCCTGCGATGGCTCCGTCCTTGTTCACGTGTCCAACAAGGAAAATGGGTATCTCCATATCCTTGGCAAGGTGCATAAAGAGATTGGTACACTCTCTCACCTGTGTTATGCTGCCCGATGCGGAGGTTATACTGCGGATATTCATGGTCTGTATGGAGTCGATTATTACTATTTCGGGTCGGGAGGACATTATGGTGCTGCAGATGGATTCGGCGTCGGTCATACTGAGCAGGTAGAGATTAGGCGTTGTTACTCCCAGGCGGTCGGCTCTGAGCTTGACCTGTCGGACACTTTCCTCTCCCGATACGTAGAGTATGCTGTGCTCGGCACCCAGGTAGCTGCATATCTGGAGCAGGAGCGTGGATTTTCCTATTCCCGGCTCGCCGCCCAGCAGCACGAGAGAGCCTTTCACAAGTCCTCCGCCGAGGACTCTGTCAAGCTCCCCTGCTCCCGTTGAATAGCGTATTTCCTCATCGGTGTCTATCTGGGACAGGGTGCGTATCTTGTCCGAACAGTCTGCTCCCGATGCTGCCGAGGGTGCGGCTTTCAGCGATGACTTTTTTGGTACTTCTTCTATTATATCCTCCTCGAAGGTGTTCCACTCGCCGCAGGAGGGGCATTTTCCGTTCCATTTCGGGGATTCAAAGCCGCAGGAGCTGCATATATATACCGATTTTAGCTTGGCAGGCATTTTTCTTTGTTCCTTTCAGGTAGTCATATTTTTCCAAAATTTTAAAAACCGGTATGAAGCTGTGCCCCATACCGGTCGAAAAGCTTATGCTGTGAACTTAAAATCCAAGCTTCTTTGCAAAATCAGCGGAAATTGTCTTTTCAAGTGCTGCCGCTTCTTCTCTTGTTGCGCCTGTGGTGGTGTAGTAAGCCTTGATCTTAGGCTCTGTTCCGGAGGGACGGATAATTACGCTTGCGCCATCTGTGAGCTTGAAGGTAAGAACATCGGACTTGGGAAGAGTAAGCATTGTCTTTGCACCTGTTTCGGTGTCTACAGATGTGCTTGCCGCATAGTCCTCAAAGCGTGTTACCTTGAGACCGCCGATCTCGGTGGGAGTATTGCTGCGCAGACCTGCCATTATTTCCTTCATTCTTTCCATACCGGAAGCACCCTCGCATACGAAGGAGGACTGAGTATGAACGTAAACGCCGTACTTCTTGTACATATTCTCTCTTGCCTGAATGAGGGAAATGCCCTTTGTGCGGTAGAAGGCTGCCATTTCGCAGATGAGCATTGAAGCAACTACTGCGTCCTTATCTCTTACGTAAGAGCCTGCGAGATAGCCGTAGCTCTCCTCAAAGCCGAAGATATATCTGTCCTCCTGACCCTTGTCCTCTAAGAAGCCGATCTGCTCGCCGATAAACTTGAAGCCTGTGAGAACTTCAATGAGCTTGACGTTGTACTCTTTGCAGATCTTTGCGGCAATATCGGTGGAAACGATGGTCTTGACGGCAACGGGATCCTCGGGCATTGTACCCATCTTTGTTCTCTCGGAGCAGATGTACTCAAGGAGCATTGCGCCTACTTCATTTCCTGTGAAAAGCTCATAGCCGTTATCGGAGGGAACGGCGATACCTACACGGTCTGCATCGGGGTCGGTAGCAAGGAGAAGGTCAGGCTTGACTGTTTCGCAAAGCTTCAGACCGAGAGAAAGTGCCTCCTTGATCTCAGGGTTGGGGAAGGGACAGGTGGTAAAGTTGCCGTTGGGATATTCCTGCTCGGGAACAACGGTAACGTCCTCAATGCCTATCTTCTTGAGAATAGCTCTTACGGGCTTGTTTCCTGTGCCGTTAAGAGGAGTGTAGACAACCTTGAGACCGCTTGTCTTTACAAGGTCGGTGTGGATACCCTGCTTGGACACCTCGTCAAGGTAATTGTCGATAACAGTCTGGGAAATGTAATTTATCATTCCGTCTGAAACAGCCTTATCATAATCGGTAAGCTTTGCGCCGTCAAACATAGGAACGTTATTGATATTTTTCAGAACGATCTCAGCGGCGCCGAGAGTGAGCTGGCAGCCGTCGGAACCGTAAACCTTATAACCGTTGTACTTGGCAGGGTTATGAGATGCAGTTATCATAATACCTGCGCTGCACTTATGCGCTCTTACAGCGTAGGAGAGCATAGGGGTAGGCATAAGCTCGGTGTAGATATAAACCTTGATGCCGTTTGCTGCAAGAACGGAAGCCGCTTCCTTAGCAAAAACATCGGACTTGATACGGCTGTCATAGGAAATTGCAACAGAGGGATTTTTGAAAGCCTCGTTAACGTAATCCGCAAGACCCTGTGTGGCACGTCTTACAGTATATACGTTCATTCTGTATGCGCCTGCGCCGATAACGCCTCTGAGACCGCCTGTACCAAACTCCAGGTCACGGTAAAATCTGTCCTTTATTGCCTCGTCATCGCCCTCGATAGACTTCAGCTCTGTCTGAAGGTCGGGATCGTCTACAGCCTTTTCGCACCAAAGTGCATAAAGCTCCTTTTCATTCATAACTTGGTCACCTCATTATAAAATTATTATTCGCATAAAACACAGCAATGAATAGTTCATTTATTATTATAACATATATTTCCCGATTTGCCAATAGGGAATTTTGTGATTTTTCATATTTTTCACATTTTATTTTCGGAAAAATGTCTGCTGTCCGAATTATTACACAGTACATATGTTATAATCAAATCAGAACATCAGGAAAGGAAATGATAAAATTGAAAAAATACTTACCCATTCTCAAGGAATACCCCATGACCGCCCTTATGTGCCTTGCCGCAGATATATTCTTTACAGCGAAATACTCAAGCATTGCGGCTGAATGCGACCCTACTCCCATTACCTACTTTATCGCCCTGTATGGCAGCATTATGGCGATACTCATATTCACCGCAGGCTGGAACAGGGCAAAATCCAAGGCGGAAAGGAAGTCGGAGGAACGCCGCAGATACAAGCGCAGACAGGCTATAAGCACGATTTATTCAAGAGAATTTTACGGCATTACCGAAAAATAGCTCAGAACATATTGTTCCGAATTTCCTTGGCGGCGTATCTTCCCTCAAGGGTCTGACCGGGAACATCGGGGTGGAGACCGTCTCGGAGATACTTGCCCGCACCTCCGATGACCTCGAATTTCTCGCAAATGCCGCTGTTGTGGAAGCAGTCGATGACCTGGGCGGACATTCCTCCCGCGATCTTTCTCAGCACCTCAATGGTCTTTTCCACCTTGCGGTTATGCTCGGGTGTGGCTGTCTGGAGCGGAGTGAGGACAAATACACGACAGAGGGGAAATTCCTCCATGATCCGCTGTATGCACCATCTTGCGGCGCCTGCTTCGGTGAAAAGGTCAATATTCTCATTGTTCTCGAGAGATTTGCCTTCGAGTGCCTTTTCAGGGTCTCCGAGGCAGTCGAGAGCGTCGTTTGTGCCCATTGCAAAGGCAAATATATCGGGAACGGGATATTTGCCGCTTTTTACCTCTTCGATAAAGCGCTGGGTATGCACTACTGCGCAGTTATTTGCCCGCTTCTGTAATTCGTTTATATCCTCTGTTTCCTCCCAGCCGTCGCTTATCCCCGCAAAATCGGGGGCGGTATAATCCTGGGTGGTAACACTTCCCGAGGGACAGCTTATGGTTCTTTTGTACCACACCGAGCTGCCCACGGCTACATTGTGATGTGAAGCCATTCCCAGCTCCTTATAAACGTGATACGACCACTGCTCCCCCGCTGTTATGCTGTCGCCGTCCACGCCGAAATTAAGCTTTGAAAAATCCATTGTAATGACCGTCCTTTTCTGCCGGGCTCATATAAATAAGCTTAGCTTTTTGATACAATTTACTCAATTATAGCATACTACATTTATCCGGATATGTCAAGTGCATAAAAAACAGGCTGCCGCACAAAAATTGCACAGCAGCCCGAGCTGTCAGTTATCATTGTTTCTTATGTATGCAAAGCCTGCGTCAAAAAGAGCTATGGTATCATTCCAGCGGACAGCGGCGCTTTCGCTGCCGAGACAAACAATGATAAGCTCATGTCCGAAGCGCTCGGCTGTGGCTACCACACAGTGACCCGAGTAATCGGTCATACCCGTTTTAAGACCCGTTGCGTAGGGGTAATAATAATCGTTGTCGGGCTGAATGAGCCTGTTGGAATTGTTCCAGTAAATGTATTCACCCGAAAGGAATTCCAGCTCGCGGTAGGATTTTTTGCCCGATGCGGCTATCTCGGGGAAATTCTGTGAATAGAGAGTCATTCTGAGCAGATCCATTGCGGTGGTGTAGTGATTATCGTCGTGGAAGCCGTCGGGACAGGTAAAGTTGGTGTCCTTGCAGCCTATTTCCTTTATCTTCTCATTCATTGTATTGATAAACACATTTACAGCCTCGTCTGCGGGAAGCTCCTCTTTACCTGCTATCAGCCTTCCCGTAACAGCCGCCGCACAGTAGGAAGCGTCATTTCCCGAGGGCAGCATTATGGCGTCAAGTATCATATCTCTGTCAAGCTCGCTGCCTACATTAAGATACGCAAGGCTTGAACCGGGCTGAACAAGAGACTGCTCCTCCCCTGCCTTGAAAACTGTTTCGGGCGCAGTGTTTTCCATCATTATTGCCGCAGTCATTATTTTTGTGGTGCTGGCAGGAAATGCCCTTTCCTCCGCATTTTTCGAATAAAGCACACGTCTGCCCTGTACATCATACATAACGCAGTAGGGCGTCTGGATTATCATATCTATCGGATAGCTGTCCTTCTGCTCGAAGATCTCATTCTCGATCTTCAGTTCCTCCATTCGCTTCTCCTCCTCAAACTCGCTCTGAGAGGGAAGTGCCTGTAACACGGTATATCCCGAAGCGTCCACCGTAAGCTCCGTGACTGTCTTTATCTGCGAAAGTGCCGATACAAGCAGCCAGATACCGCCGCCGAGGAGCAGAACTATCAGCATCGCCGTTACTCTTGCTCTGAATATCCTCTTTTTCCTTGCAAGCGAAACGCTGCCCGTACCGCCTTGTCTTGTATTGTTCATCAAGTCATTTCCTTTCAAAATATGCCGCAAAAGCTGTTTTTTCTCTATCTTATATAATGATAACACACAATGCAGCAGGTGCGCAATAGGCATTTTTCACTAAATTTCATTCCTGTTTCAAGCAATAGGTCACATCGGCAAAAAACCGCCATACGTTCAAAAAGCCGTATGGCGGTCTGAGATATGTTCTATAGCGAGTTATCAGGAAAGAGATGAAATGTAGTCGTTTATGGACTTCTCGGCAGAAGCGGCGTTCGTACCGATGATGTAATATGCATAATTTCCGTTTGTTCCCACTATAGACGCTGCTGCAAGCTCCTGATCGTTGGGATACCAGGCATCCTGCTCGATAGCCTTGGTCTTTCTTGCCTCAAGGTCTGCTTCTGCAGCGGAAACGTCATCGGCGTTGATAATGATGATCTCGCTCATCGTCGCGCTGATGGGGCACTGCATTACTATCATTTCCTTATAATTCTCGTTTGCAGGGTCGAGGAGGAAAAATTCCTTGAGTATCACCTCATCTGTAACCTCCATCAGAGAAGGCCATTCGCTTTCGGAAAGCGCCTTTTCCACAGCAGGATAAAGAGGATTGTCGGATACTGTTTCCTCGGGAACTACAGGCTCGGCACTTTCGTCGCCGTCACTTTCATCATCAGCCAGTTCCTCGTCAGTATCGTCCGCAGATACCTCAAGACTCTCGCTCTCTTCGGGAAGGATATCCTCCTCGGTTTCGGCTGACGCGGTATCGGAAGTTTCGGAAACTGTAGTATCGGCAGCAGTTTCGGTTGTCTCCTCGTTCTTGCTGCCGCCGCAGGCAGCAAATGTCATTCCCACAGCAAGAAGAGCTGCAAGCATTGCTATTTTCTTGTTCATAATATCTTTTCCTTTCTTTTACTCTATATAAAAACGTCTTGCCTGACGTCATAATGATTATATCAGATTGCAGAAAATAATCAATACCCACAGGGCAAAATTGATTATTTAGTCACAATTTGTAACCGCGCTGTTATCATTATGGAAAAATACAGAAAAACGGGGCAGAACATACCCCGTTTTCCGAACTCATACTATTATAAAAGCGTCACATCATTTCTTGGAAATGGTAACAGACTCGATAAATTCGTCAAATCCTGCCTGAGCGGCTTCGGCATTTTCCTTCTTTGCCTCGCAGATAATGTAGAAAACATCTTCATCAGAATAGAAATAATATACACGGTCAACATATTCGCCGTTTATCTCCTTTTCCTCGGAAAGAACATACTGATCGTTTTCGTCCTTAACATATTCGCCGTTTTCATCTGTTACGGGCGGGAAAATGTATGATGTGACTGTGTAATCGTATCTTATGGCGTCAAAGCCTGCAACAGTAGTCTTTACAGGCTCGGAAAACTCCGTATCAGCCTGATACAGCATATTGTTTACCTTGATGGAAGCACAGCCCGAATCGGCAAAAACCTCAAGATCCTGAAATTCCTCCTTGAAATTCTGAGCTTTTACCACAATACCGCCGACAGGTGATGAATACTGCTTTCCCTCAGCATTGTCAATTACAGTCTCATAGCCATCGGGAAGAGTGCAGTTAAACTTGAAGATAGCCAGGTCCTCCTCATTCTCCACCTCTCTGCCTGTATAAAAGCTGACAGTTTCTTCTTCGCCATCGATCTCAAAGACATCATCAGAAGCACTTGCGGTCGAAACAGACGAAAAATCAGGCTTTGCCGCTTCTGTTGTCTCGGAAGTTTCTTCATTGCCGTTTTTTCCGCAGCCTGTCATAATAAGGCAAACTGCTGCTAAAGCAGCAAGCGCTTTTTTCATTTTATTATCCATTTTAAGTACATCCTTTCAAATTTATCAATTTATATTTTATATCGGGGATTTATCCCGAATCGGGAAAGATATGCGTTTTCATCGGAAAATCGGTCCTGACCGTAAAATCTCACAGGTGAACGCAGTCCGTCAGACGCGGGAGACTCTGACATAGGAATGTCGATCACAACAGAACAGCAGTCCGCAGACTCCGAAAATGATATCTCACACCCGAATATACCGCTCACAAGAGCATTAAGCTTTGCTGCAGGACTATAATCATCGGGCTTTATGACCGCTTCCGAAGCAAGCTCTGAGGGAAGCCTCATAATGTATCCGCAGGTCAGGCTCGCTTTCATACGGTCTGCACCCTTTCGCGCAAGCGTTATCCCCATAGCCTCCACGTGCCGTTCTCCTTCCATAGCCTTTACCGCAAAATCGGTAAACAGAAGCTTCACAGCACGCATATCGACCCTTGCAAACATTCCCGAAGCAATATTTGCATTTATCTGAATATTGTGCCTTGAAAGCACCTCGGAAAGCTCGTCGGCAAGCCTTGTCAGTCCCGCAGAAACGCTGACAGGAGCAAAATCCGAGCATTTACGCCCCATAAGTTGCATTATCTCTTCGGGAATGAGAAACTCCGACAAAAGCGTGAGCATAGAGCTGTCGATAACGCTCAGAAGCTTTGCCGCAGGCTCCGTCTCATAAAGGTCGAACAGATTATCGGCGGCTGCAGATACGGCAGAAACAGCATGACGCACCGCAGCGTTCAGGACTTCAAAGCAGTCATCCGAAAATGAAGAGGCAGGAGCGATATTAACAAGACTTTCGCTGTCGTTTACAGGGGAAACATACGCCTTATATAGCTTGCCTCCGCAGTAAACATACTTTTCATAAGCTTCTCCCGTATGAAGTGAGGATATCCCGGAAGAAAGCTCAGCTGCAAAAGGCTCAAAGGCTCTGTTGCAGTAAACAAGCCCTTCCCTGCCCGAAACAGCGGCAGGCAGAAGCGAATTATCGTATATCCTGCGGTACTCGTCCGAAGCAATGCCGGTATCCATACTCCCCACCCCATTTCTTCACTTCATTATAATATAAAGTATATCACATTTCAATCCGCAAACTAACTAATAATAAGAAACTTTTATTTGTCCTATTTGTAAATAAATAAGTTTTTGTGTATAAATAGTGTACATTTCGAGTGAAACAGAGGTATATGCCTTTTCCGGCAGCGATAGAATTTTGAAATCCTGTTAAAATTTGCACAAAAAGTATTTTTTTTTGAAAAAACACTTGCCAAAAGAGCAAAAATAGTATATTATTATAGTGTACGGCAAATTACTAAAAAAGTAAGTGCCAATCCGACCGTTAAAAAATTAACAGTCGGGAGATAAATAATTCTTAGGAGGAATTTTATCATGTCAGTAAAAGTTGCAATCAATGGTTTCGGCAGAATCGGCCGTCTCGCATTCCGTCAGATGTTCGGCGCTGAGGGCTACGAGGTAGTTGCTATCAACGACCTTACCAAGCCCTCCATGCTCGCTCACCTTCTCAAGTACGATACCGCTCAGGGCGGCTACTGCGGCAGAATCGGCGAGAACCTTCACACTGTTTCCGCTGATGACGAGGCAGGTACTATTACTGTTGACGGCAAGACCCTCAAGATCTACGCTATGGCTAACGCAGCTGAGCTTCCTTGGGGTGAGATCGGCGTTGACGTTGTTCTCGAGTGCACAGGCTTCTATGTATCCAAGGCTAAGTCCCAGGCTCACATCGACGCAGGCGCTAAGAAGGTAGTTATCTCTGCTCCCGCAGGCAACGATCTTCCCACCATCGTTTACAACGTAAACCACAAGACCCTTACAAAGGACGACACCATCATTTCTGCAGCTTCCTGCACAACAAACTGCCTCGCTCCTATGGCTAAGGCTCTTAACGATTACGCTCCCATCGCTTCCGGTATCATGAGCACTATCCACGCTTACACCGGCGACCAGATGATCCTCGACGGTCCTCACAGAAAGGGCGACCTCAGAAGAGCAAGAGCTGGTGCTGCTAACATCGTTCCCAACTCCACAGGTGCTGCTAAGGCAATCGGTCTCGTTATCCCCGAGCTCAACGGCAAGCTCATCGGTTCCGCTCAGAGAGTTCCTACTCCTACAGGTTCCACAACTATCCTTACTGCTGTTGTTAAGGCAAAGGATGTTACCAAGGAAGGCATCAATGCTGCTATGAAGGCTGCTGCAACCGAGTCCTTCGGCTACACCGACGAGCAGATCGTTTCTTCCGATATCGTTGGTATGAAGTTTGGCTCTCTCTTTGACGCTACTCAGACCATGGTTTCCAAGATCGATGACGACACATATCAGGTACAGGTTGTTTCCTGGTACGACAACGAGAATTCTTACACCTCTCAGATGGTAAGAACAATCAAGTACTTTGCTGAACTCAACTGATAATTGACTGATAACTGATTTTAATTAAATTATCCCCGTTTGTCGGATATTTCACTGTCCGAAAAACGGGGATTTTTTGTATATTAAGTTGTGCATAGTCAAGTATCACCCTCTGCTGCCATATCCTCGTGTAAATCGGTGATCGTGTCGCCCTTCGACTGGAAATAAGCCGCAGTAAAAGGATCTCCTGCCGAGGACTGAGGATAAATTCCCAGAGTATGTGCAACAAAATAAGAATCCATTCCGCCTGCCTTTATCTGCTCGGGAGTAAGACCCTTTGTTAGCTGATAAACAATTGCGGATATCATCTCAACATGTGCAAGCTCTTCCGTACCCACATCAGTCAAAATACCCTGCACCTGAGCATAAGGGGCAGTATATCTCTGACTGAGATATCTCTGAGAAGCGCCCAGCTCACCGTCAGCGCCGCCGAGCTGCTCAACGATAATCTTAGCCAGAGCAGGGTTTGGATTTTTAATATTAACGGGATATTGAAGACGTTTTTCGTAGACCCACATATTCAGTTAGCCTCCTTTTCCCATGGCCATGGACCCTTGACCCATTCAAAAACCTTATCGCAGTCGGACTGCATCGGTGAAATGGGACCGAATAAATTAGCGTAAGCCGCAGCCGCCCTGTCTCTCAGCTCCTTGTATTTTCTGAAAGCCTGAAGCCCGTTTGGACAGGTTGGGTGGGTGTCGAGATAAAGCTGCAGCTCGTACAGATAAAAGTCGTACATCTGCACCGCATACAATAGCTGTCTTTTTTTATTTTCCATATCTCTGCACCCCTTCCTTGCCTAAAAACGGAAGATCAAGCCTTGGAAATATGGTACCCTTTGCCAGAGCCACATTTTCCGCATATGTCTCCTCCCAGCTCTGATAGGGAACATATGCCATTGCCAGCGGAGTGTCCTCGGGAAAGCGACCTATCGGAACGGTCAGACCCTCGGCAGAGCATTTGGAGTATGAATTATCGTTCATAGTCTGCTCCTTTCGTAAATAAATGATAGCGAGCATACCTGCTCATTTATCATTATATTCCGAAATTTACGGACTGTCACATCTCAGGAGCATTGTAATTTTTTCTGAATTCCTTCAAGATCCCCCTTGACAAATCGGTTTAACTATGTTAAACTAAAATCACAAGTTTACTAAAATTAAACCAACCCAAAGAAATGAGATGAAGAAAAAATGCCCGAAATAAAGCTTGGCGAAATGGAAGCAAAATTTGCGGAAATAATCTGGAAAAACGATAGTATCCCCTCGGGAGAGCTTGTAAAGCTCTGCGAAAAGGAGCTTAACTGGAAGAAATCCACCACCTATACAATGCTCCGCCGACTTTGCGAAAAAGGACTTTTCAAAAACGAAAACGGCAAAGTCACCGCACTTATCACAAAGGACGAGCTTGCCGCCAAAAAAGGCGAAGAGCTAATCAGAGAAAGCTACGGCGGCTCACTCCCCCGCTTCATCGCCTCCTTTGCGGAAAGAAAAGCCCTCAGTAAAAAGGAGCTTGACGAAATTCAGCAGATGATAGACGATTACCGAAAGGAGAGCTGAAATGACCGAGCTGTTTCTTAAAATACTCGGTATGAGCGCCACCGCCGCCCTCACAGCCGCAGCAGTCCTCCTCCTGCGCCTTGTGTTGAAGCCCGCCCCGAAAATATTCTCCTATGTCCTTTGGACAGCAGTCTTTGTAAGGCTCCTCATACCCTTTTCCCTGCCCCTTCCCACCTCGGAACTCAGTCCCATAACCCCCGTAACTATCCGGACCGAACCTTATACATACGATAAAAGCTATAATCAAGCCGTTCCCCTTTCCGTAGGCATTGATGCAGAGTCAGAAATATCGATCTACACAAGCGAAACCATTGCCGAATTTAAAAAGCCGAAAACAGCTCTTGAAATTTTCTCCGTAATATGGCTTTCGGGCGTTCTGATAATGACAGCACGCTGGATATATTCATATCTCCGACTGAGAAAAACTCTGAAAAATTCACGCCCCGACGGTCAGAATATCTATACCTCGGATAAAATATCCACTCCATTTATATTCGGTATCCTGCCGCCACGTATCTATCTCCCCGAAAGCCTTTCGGGAAACCGCCGTGAGCTTGTTATTCTCCACGAAAAATACCATATAAAGCGCCTTGACCATATCGCCAAGCTTGTAATGTACCTTGCCCTCTGCATACATTGGTTCAACCCCATAGTATGGCTAAGCTTCAGACTTTGCGAGCGTGATATGGAAATGTCCTGCGACGAAGCGGTAACAGGAAAAATGAACAAAAGTGAAAAAGCGGATTATTCTGAGGCTCTCCTTGAAGCCGCACCAAAAAGATCCGCCTCCTTCACCGCAGGCTTTTCTGAAAGCGGCACAAAGCGCAGAATAAAAAATGTCCTCAATTTCAAAAAGCCTGCCCTTTGGGTAATGCTCCTCTGCGCCATCGCCGCACTTCTTGCCGTTATCGTCCTCTCCTCCGATAAAACTCCCGAAAGCACGCCCCAAGCCCCGGAAAATGCCATTACCGGGCTAAGCTCCGATCATAACCCCCTGAATGATATCTCCGCCGATGACCAAACCGTCATCTCTCTTATAACAAAAAGCGGACAGCAGTACCCCTTTTCCGCCGAAAACAACTCCGCCGCACTGAAAATATTATCCGAGACCGAATTTACTCCCACTGAGCTTTACGAGTATGTCCCCTCGGAATTTGAGCTCCGCCTTGCCCCGAAGGATAACCCCTATTCATTCGGACAATACGCCTTTGCTCCCGCAAAAAATACTGACGGTGAACACATCTTCTCCGTTTCGGTAATGTCCACAAACACCGATTATAACTATTCACTTCCCGAGGAAAGCTATAAAGCCCTCAAAGAGCTTGCCGACCTCACATATAATTACGCAATGACCGAACTCGATAATATTCCCCTCACCATACCCGTAATCCCCGCCTCCCCCGAATTTCTCCAAAGCGTCTACTTCGGTTCCGAATTTCCCCATCTCCTCTATGCCAATGAATATGATACCGTATTCACCGACGGAATGAACGGACTATATTTATGCAGCGACCAAGCCGTATTATGGGCAGCAGACATCGGCTCAAGCTTTGCCGCATATAAAAACGAATTCCCCTTCGAGTTCAGTGCACCAAGCTGGAATGGAATATCAACAGGCGCCTTCACCGACGAAAACGGACAGCTCCGATTATGGTGCAGCATAGGCGGAGCAATGTCAAACCACTACATAAATTATATGATCGACCTTGAAACAAACACCCTTAATTACATTGACGAAATCCCCGAAGACACACGAAAAGTCAGGACCTACAGCTACTATGATTTTTCCGAAAACGCCTCCCGGCCCCTTGACAGCCATATCCTCTACTACGACAGCGACCCCCAAAACTTCGTTTACCTGTCAGCCAATAAAAACAGCTTTGACCTTTCACTTGTAAAAATCGTCCGTCATACCTCAGAAGGTCATACCGAATTTATCCCCTTCCCCGAAAACAGTCCCGCAATTGATCCACAAGCCCAAAGCAAGCTGCATTTCGGAACCTACCGCCTGTCCGATACAAATGAGGAACTGTCTCTGAACAGCGTCACCATCTCCCCTCTCGGAAACGCTTCAATAATGTTCTCACCCCTCTCAAGCTTTCTGTGTATCGGAACAGCCGAGCTGAACGCCGACCACACAAAGCTTATCGTAACCGCCTCAGACAGCGGCAGATACGTTTTCGATATTGACGGCAGCAGCCTTATCTACCGCCAAAACGAAAGCATTGAAGGAATAGCTGCCACCCCGAAGGAAATGAGCGGAGCATACGAGGGAGCAGTTTACATCTATTCGGAAGAGTGATATCATTATAGCACATTTATTCTGTTTTGTCAATACATTTCAGAACATATTTTCCAAATTCATATACCTGCACAAATTTCGCATATATGTTTCGTAAATAATTTCCAAAAAAAAAATCCCCGATATGCTCCAAACCACCAAAGCATATCGGGGAAAAAATTTACCGATCAGTCATCAAGGCACTTGTCCAGGCTGTCGCAGATAGCCTGCTTGTCCATCTTCTGACCGATGAAAACAAGCTTTATCTCCCTGTCGCCGTACTTCTCGTCCCAGTCAGCGGCAATTTCGGGGTACTGCTTCAGAAGGCGCTTTCTCTCCTTCTCGGGAGCAGCGGCAAACCACTTGCCCGAGCCTGTTGCGGTTATCTGAACGCCTGCCTGCTCAAACACAAAGGCGTTTTCAGGGTCGTCGGAGAACCACAGCATACCCTTGCAGCGGATAATGCTCTTGGGCCAGTTTCCGACCCATTCCTGGAGCCTGTCCTTGTTGAAGGGACGGCGGCGGCGGTAAACGAAGGTACCTATGCCGTATTCCTCAGCCTCGCCCTCCTCGTCATTGTGGCAGTGACCGCAGTGACAGTTTTCGCCGTGCTCGTGGTGGTGATGTTCGTGATGCTCGTGTTCATCATGCTCGTCATCATCGTCATCATGCTCATGGTGATGATGATGCTCGTGCTCCTCTTCCTCCTTGCCTGCTTCCTCGAAAGCCTTTGCCCAGCCTGCGGAGGTAACAGCCTCTTCAAAGTCGTAAGCACCCGTATCAAGTATATCCGAAACAGCCACCTTGCCATAGCTTGCCTCGATAATTCTTGCCTTAGGCTGCAGCACCTTTATCATAGCCTTTACCCTGCCCAGCTGCTCGCTGTCCACCTTGTCAACCTTGTTGAGGATAATGGTGGAGCAGAACTCTATCTGCTGGATAAGGAGATTTTCAATATCCTCCTCGTCGATATTTTCTTTAAGCAGATTGTCGCCGCAGCCGAACTCGGTAGCCATTCTCAGAGCGTCCACAACGGTAACGATGTTGTCAAGGCGGCATATAGGCGGATATTTCCTGTCAGCCTTGCCCTCAAGAACGGAAATGGACTGAGCAATGGGCAGAGGCTCGCAGATACCGCTCGCCTCAATGAGAATGTAGTCAAAGCAGCCTGTTTTGATAAGCTCGGTGATCTGGTTCATCAGGTCTACCTTGAGAGTGCAGCAGATACAGCCGTTTGACAGCGGAACAAGGTTATCGTCCTTCTGAGTTACGGTGCCGCCCTTCTGGATAAGCTCGGCGTCAATGTTCACCTCGCCGATATCGTTGACGATAACAGCACATTTGTAGCCCTCCTGATTATTGAGAACATGATTGATAAGAGTAGTTTTGCCTGCTCCGAGATAACCCGTCAGCAGAGTAATGGGAACAAGCTTTTTTGTATCAGCCATAATTAACATTCCTCGTATAATATATTTAAGGGTAATTTAAAGAGAACCCTCATAAAACCTCTAG
>NZ_JBJERV010000096.1:0-5112 GCF_051882455.1 Huintestinicola sp.
CCGGTCTGCGCAGAGTTTCCAAGCCCGGCCTTCGCATTTACTCCAGCTGTGAGGATATGCCCAAGGTAATGAAGGGTCTCGGTATTGCCATTGTGTCTACTTCCAAGGGAGTTATGACTGACAAGAAGGCAAGAGAGCTCAATGTCGGCGGCGAAGTCCTTGCATTTGTATGGTAAGGAGGAACTAAAGCTATGTCAAGAATAGGCAGAAAGCCCATTGCTGTTCCCGCAGGCGTTGACGTTAAGATCGACGGTTCTACCGTTACTGTTAAGGGTCCCAAGGGCACACTCACCAAGTCCTTCCACAAGGATATGATAATCAAGCTGGAAGGCAATGAACTCATCGTTGAGCGTCCTTCCGAGGATAAGCTCCACAAGTCTCTCCACGGACTTACAAGAACCCTCGTTTCCAACATGGTTGAGGGCGTTACCACCGGCTTCTCCAAGTCTCTCGACATCGAGGGTATCGGTTACAGAGCTCAGAAGCAGGGCAAGAACCTGGTCATGAACCTTGGTTACTCCCATCAGGTCATCGTTCCCGAGATCGACGGCATCACAATCGACGTTCCCGCTGCTACTAAGATAATCGTTAACGGTATCGACAAGCAGGTGGTTGGTCAGTTCGCTGCTGAGATCCGCGAAAAGAGACCTCCCGAGCCTTATAAGGGCAAGGGTATCCGCTACACCGGCGAGCATATCATCCGCAAGGAAGGTAAGGCAGGTAAGGGCAAGAAGTAATTCTTTCCTACGGGTTTTTCATTCAATACGAAAGAGAATGGGACAGTATCGCACTACTATTCTCCAGTTTGAAAAGGAGTTGAATTTAAATGGTTAAGCAGATGAACAGAAAGGCTGCAAGAGCTAAGAGACAGGCAAGAGTTCGTTACAAGATCAGCGGTACCGCTGCTTGCCCCAGACTCAATGTTTTCCGCAGCGCTAAGCATATCTACGCTCAGCTTATCGACGATGTTGCAGGTGTAACTCTCGCAAGCGCTTCCTCTATGGACAAGGGCTTCGAGGGCAACGGCGGCAACCAGGACGGCGCTTTCAAGGTTGGCGAGGCTATCGCTGCTGCCGCTAAGGAAAAGGGTATCACCGATGTTGTTTTCGACAGAGCAGGTTACCTTTATCACGGCAGAGTTGCCAAGCTTGCTGACGGCGCAAGACAGGGCGGTCTTAACTTCTGATCCTTTCGTGATCGGATACACTTTTTAAGGAGGTTATACTTTTGGCTAAGATAGACGCTACAAACCTTGAGCTTACCGAAAAGGTCGTTGCTATCAACAGAGTTTCCAAGACTGTTAAGGGCGGCCGTATCTTCAAGTTTGCTGCTCTCGTTGTTGTCGGCGACGGCAACGGCACTGTTGGCTTCGGTATCGGCAAGTCAGGCGAAGTTCCCGACGCTATCCGCAAGGGTATCGAGGACGCTAAGAAGAATTTAACTAAAATCGCACTCAGAGGCTCAACTATCCCTCACGAGGTTATCGGTGAATTCGGCGCAGGCCGCGTTCTTATGAAGCCCGCTGCTCCCGGTACCGGCGTTATCGCAGGCGGCCCCGTTCGTGCAGTTATCGAGGTTGCCGGAATCAAGGACATCAGAACTAAGTCCCTTCGTTCCAACAATGCATGCAACGTTGTAAGAGCTACCCTTCAGGGTCTCACAAGCCTTCGCAGCGCTAAGGAAGTTGCTGCTGTAAGAGGCAAGTCCGTTAAGGAAATTTTAGGCTAAGGAGGATGACTGAAATGGTTACTATTAAGCTTGTAAAAAGTCTTAACAGCTGCAAAAAAGACCAGATCGCTACTGCTCATTCTCTCGGTCTTAGAAAAATCGGCGACACTACTACTCAGCAGGATAACGCTGCTGTTCAGGGTAAGATCAGAAAGATTGCCCACCTCATAAATGTAACTAACGCTTAAATTGCAGGGAGGTGCGATTAGTATGAAGTTATTTGAACTTTCTCCCGCCGCAGGCTCCGTTAAGGACGTCAAGAGAGTCGGCAGAGGCCATGGCTCAGGCAACGGCAAGACTGCCGGCAAGGGTCACAAGGGTCAGAATGCACGTTCCGGCGGCGGCGTAAGACCCGGCTTTGAAGGCGGTCAGATGCCTATGACAAGAAGAATCCCTAAGAGAGGATTCAACAACATTTTTGCTGTAAAGTATTCCACTGTTAATGTTTCCGACCTCGACAAGTTTGTTGACGGTACTGTTGTTGACGCTGAGCTCCTCGCAGCAAGCGGCCTCATCAAGAAAACAGCTAACGGCGTTAAGATCCTCGGCAACGGCGAGCTTTCCAAGAACCTTACTGTTAAGGCTCAGGCATTCTCCGCTTCCGCTAAGGAAAAAATCGAGAAAGCAGGCGGGAAGGCTGAGGTGATGTAATGTGGTTGAGACCTTGCGCAATGCTTGGAAAACACCTGAGCTGAGAAAAAAGCTCTTATACACATTACTCATTATCGTTATTTTCCGTCTCGGATGCGCAGTTCCCGTTCCCTTCCTTATCCCTACCGCTCTTGCGGGTATGGTTCAGGACGGCAACATTTTCGGCTACCTCGATATGCTGTCGGGCGGCGCCCTTTCTAAGGGTACTGTTTTTGCGCTTTCCATTCAGCCTTATATCAACGCTTCGATCATCGTTCAGCTCCTTACCTATGCGCTGCCTCCTCTGGAGTCTCTCCAGAAAGAGGGCGAAGAGGGCAGAAAAAAGCTTCAGAAGATAACAAGCTTCGTTGCTCTTGCCATCTCGCTGGTAATGTCCTATGCGTATTACCTCACTATGAGAAGTCAGGGCGCTGTTCAGTATACATCGGGCTTTGAAGGCGTTTTTGCTGCCATCGTTATCATTTCCGTTTTCACCGCAGGTTCAAACCTTATCGTTTTCCTCGGTAATCTTGTTAACGAGAGCGGCATCGGAAACGGTATCTCCATTATCCTCTTTGCAGGTATCGTGGCAAGATTCCCCACCGATATTATGGATATGTTCAAGGTCGCTATGACCGATAAGCAGAAGTACCTCGGTCTTGCTTTCCTTGTACTCATTATTTACGTCGCTATGATCGCATTCATCGTTGTTATGAACAATGCGGAAAGACGTATCCCCATTCAGTATGCCAAGCGTGTTGTGGGCAGAAAACAGTACGGCGGTCAGAATACTCACATTCCCGTCAAGATCGCTATGAGCGGCGTTATGCCTATCATTTTTGCGATGGCGTTTATGTCCATTCCCCAGACACTTGAGATGTTCATCAAGAGACCCACTAATCCTGAGGGCTTCTGGCAGAACTTCTATGTTGGATTTTTGAATTTCTTCAATTTCAACGGCATCTGGTATGCTATAATTTACTTCGTTCTTATTATTGCATTCAACTATTTCTATGTTTCAATGCAGTATAATCCCATTGAGATCGCTAATAACCTCCGTCAGAACAACGGCGGTATCCCCGGTATCAGACCCGGTAAGCCTACAAGCGATTTCATTCAGAGGGTGCTCTCAAAGATCACTCTCATCGGCGCTGTTTGTCTCGGTATCATCGCTATCTTCCCCATTCTGTTCCATATGGCAGTTCCTGCTATGAACATTTCTATGGGCGGTACATCGATACTGATCATCGTAAGCGTCGCTCTCGAGACCGTCAGAACTCTCGAATCCCAGATGATGATGCGTCACCACAAGGGCTTCCTTGAGTAATTCATACCGATCAACAGAAAGGCGGAAATGTAATGAATCTTATTCTTCTCGGCGCTCCCGGCGCAGGCAAGGGTACTCAGGCTGAAGTTATCAGCAGCACCCTGAACATTCCCCAGATCTCTACAGGCAACATTCTCAGAGCTGCCGTTAAAAACGGTACAGAGTGCGGTCTCAAAGCCAAGAGCTTTATGGACGCAGGCGCTCTCGTTCCCGATGAGGTGGTTATCGGTATCCTCAAGGACAGGATAGCTGAGGATGACTGCAAAAACGGTTTCATTCTTGACGGCTTCCCAAGAACTGTTCCCCAGGCTGAGGCTCTCGAGGCTATGGGCGTTCAGATCGACAAGGTAATCGAGATCTCCGTTCCCGACGAGGACATCAAGGCTCGTCTGGGCGGAAGAAGAGTTTGTGAATCCTGCGGCGCTACCTACCACATCGAATTTAACCCTCCCAAGGTAGAGGGCAAGTGCGACAAGTGCGGCGGCAATGCTGTTCAGCGTAAGGACGACGCTCCCGAAACTGTTATTGACAGACTCAAGACTTATCACGAAGCGACCGCTCCTCTCGTTGATTTTTACAAGGGAAAGGGCAAGCTCTCCACCGTTTACGGTCAGAGCCAGGTCTCCGAGACTTCAAAGCTTGTTCTTGAAGCGGTCAATGCCTGAATTTTTTTAAAGAAGGCGCAAAATGATCAACGTTAAATCTAAATCCGAATTGGAAAAGATGCGTTTAGCCGGAAAAATTTCGGCTAACGCTCTCCACTACGGTGGACAGTCCATCCGTGTGGGTATGTCGACCTACGAGCTTGACAAGATCATTCACGATTATATCGTTAAAAACGGCGCTAAGCCCAATTTCCTGGGCTACGGGGGTTTCCCCGGTTCCGCCTGCATTTCGATAAACAATAAGGTGATCCACGGTATCCCTTCCAAGCATGAATTCATTCAGGACGGCGATATCGTAAGCATCGACACCGGTGCTTGCATTGACGGCTTCAACGGCGATAATGCTTATACGTTTGCTGTCGGTAATGTTTCTGAGGAAGCAAGACAGCTTCTCCGTGTTACTGAGGAGTCCCTTTACAAGGCGATAGATCAGGCTGTTGTGGGCAATCGCATCGGCGATATCTCCCACGCGGTGGAGGAGCACGTCACTTCTTATGGATACGGCGTTGTCAAACAGTATGTGGGCCACGGCGTGGGTGCTTCTCTTCACGAATCTCCCGAGATACCCAATTTCGGCAGACCCGGAAGAGGTCCCAGACTGGTCGCAGGTATGACACTCGCCATCGAGCCTATGATCAATGCGGTAGGTGAGGAGGTAAAAGTCCTTCCCGACGGCTGGACCGTGTTGACTAAATCAGGTTCACTCTCTGCTCATTTTGAGCATACAGTCGCAATCACGTCCGATGGTCCCGTAATTCTTAC
>NZ_JBJERV010000097.1:0-22557 GCF_051882455.1 Huintestinicola sp.
ACTATGATGGATCGGTTTTCAACCGATTTTTTTTATTTCTCTGTAAAATTTTATTAAATAATAAAGGAGTATTTCAGATGAAGCAGTTTAATGTTGGTATAATCGGCGCAACGGGTATGGTGGGACAGCGTTTCTCACTGCTCCTTGCAGAGCATCCCTGGTTTAACGTAAAGGTACTCGCAGCCTCCCCCAGAAGCGCAGGCAAGCGCTATGAGGACGCTGTAGGCGCAAAATGGGCAATGAAGTCCCCTATCCCCGAAAAATTCAGGGATATGATCGTTATGGACGCAACCGCAGATATCGAAAAGATCGCTTCACAGGTAGATTTTGTTTTCTGCGCAGTTGATATGAAGAAGGACGAGATAAAGGCTCTCGAGGAACGCTACGCAAAGGCTGAGTGCCCCGTAGTTTCCAACAACTCCGCTCACAGAGGAACACCCGACGTTCCCATGGTAGTTCCCGAGATAAATCCCGACCATATCGAGATAATCAAGGCTCAGAGAGAAAGACTTGGCACAAAGCGCGGCTTTATCGCAGTTAAGTCCAACTGCTCCCTCCAGAGCTACGTTCCCGCACTCAACCCTCTCATGAAGGATTTCGGAGTAAAGCAGGCAATGGTCTGCACCTATCAGGCAATTTCGGGCGCAGGCAAGACCTTTGAAACAATGCCTGAGATAATCGACAACGTTATCCCCTACATCGGCGGCGAGGAGGAAAAGTCCGAGCAGGAGCCTCTGAAGATATGGGGTCACATTGAGGGCGATAAGATAGTAAGCGCAGAGGGTCCCAAGATATCCTCTCAGTGCCTGAGAGTTCCCGTTTCCGACGGTCATACCGCGGCTATCTTCGTTCAGTTTGAAAAGAAGCCTTCCAAGGAAGAGATAATCAAGGCATGGAAGGATTACAGCGGCGTTCCCCAGGAGCTTGAGCTCCCCTCCGCACCCAAGCAGTTCCTCCACTATTTTGAAGAGGATAACCGTCCCCAGGCAAAGCTTGACAGAAACCTTGAAAACGGTATGGCTGTCTCCATCGGCAGACTGAGAGACGATATCATCTGGGACTACAAGTTCGTATGTCTCTCCCACAACACACTCCGAGGCGCAGCAGGCGGCGCAGTTTTAATGGCAGAGCTTCTTGCAGCAAAGGGTTATTTTGACTGATGAACATCTCTGACATCACCGTAAGACGTGCGGAAACAGCCGACGCTCCCGAGCTTTCAAGGCTCATTCACGATCTGGCGGAATATGAAAAAATGTCGGACAAATGCACAGCCGCTCCCGAAAGCGTTGCCCGAATGATGACCGAAGAAAACGGGCTTCTTGGAGTAATTGCCGAAGAAAACGGAAAAGCCGTTGGAATGGCAGTTTTCAGTCTCTATAAGCTTGCCACATTTTCGGGCAGAAGAGTGCTTTATATCGAGGATATTTTCGTGGAGGAAGCGCTCAGAGGCTGTGGAATAGGCAAAATGCTCTTTGACGAAATAGTAAGCACCGCAAAGTCCCTTGAATGCATAAAAATCGAATGGAAATGTCTTGCATGGAACAGCTCCGCAAGAAGCTTCTACGAAAGCAGAGGCGGCGTTTCCGACCCCGAATGGCTCACATACACACTTGATCTGAGAAAGGATTGATTTTATGAAGAACACCATTTTCACAGGCGCAGGCGTTGCCATCGTCACCCCCATGAACGCTGACGGCTCCGTTAATTACGCAGCTCTGGGCGAGCTTATCGAAATGCAGATAGCAGGCGGCACTGACGCCATAATCATCTGCGGCACCACAGGCGAAAGCTCCACCCTTACCGACGATGAGCACAGAGAATGTATCCGCTACACTATCGAAAAGGTAAACAAGAGAGTTCCCGTTATTGCAGGCACAGGCAGCAACGACACCGCTTATGCCATCGAGCTTTCAAAGGACGCAGAGGAAATGGGCGCAGACGCTCTCCTGGTGGTCACTCCCTACTACAACAAGACCTCCCAGAGAGGACTTGTGGCTCATTACACAGCTATTGCAGACGCTGTGAATATCCCCATTATCCTTTACAACGTTCCCTCAAGAACAGGCGTTAACATCTCTCTCGATACATATAAAATCCTTGCCGAGCATAAGAACATCGCTGCCGCAAAGGAAGCAAGCGGAAACATTTCAGCTATCGCAAAGCTCATTGCCGAGTGCGGCGACAAGCTTGACGTTTACAGCGGAAACGACGACCAGATCGTTCCCATTATGGCTCTGGGCGGCAAGGGAGTAATTTCCGTTCTCTCAAACGTTGCTCCAAAGCAGACCCACGATATCGCACAGCTCTGCCTTGAAAACAACTGCGCAGAGGCTGCAAAGCTGGCTGCAAGATATCTTCGTCTTGCAAATTCTCTCTTTGTTGACGTTAACCCCATACCCGTAAAGGAAGCTCTCAATATGATGGGCATTGCCGCAGGTCCCTGCCGTCTCCCCCTCTATGAGATGGAGGACGCAAAGAAGGAGACACTTGCCGCAGCTCTCAGAGATGCAGGACTTATCAAGTAATTACTTTGACAATATAAACAAAAAATCGGGCGGCTCTGTTGCCGCCCGTGCTGTATAGCCCTAAGTGAAAGGAATGTTAATATGATAAATGTGTCTATAACAGGCGCCAACGGAAAAATGGGTCACGTTATCACTTCCATAATCGAAGGACGTGACGACTGCACCGTTATCAGCGGCATTGACCACAACACTGCCGAAAACGGCAAATACCCCATTGTATATGAACCCTCTCAGCTTCCCGAAAAACCCGATGTAATAATAGATTTCTCCCACCCCTCAGCTCTTGATGATCTTCTTGAGTACTGTCTCTCAACAGGCACACCCGCAGTTATCGCCACCACAGGCTTTTCAGAGGAGCAGATAGCAAAGATAAAATCGGCAGCGGAGCAGGTGCCCATTTTCTTCTCCTTCAATATGTCTCTGGGCATAAATCTCCTTGCAAGCCTTGCAAAGACAGCCGCAAAGCTTCTGGGAGGTCAGTTTGACATCGAGATAGTCGAGAAGCACCACAATCAGAAGATAGACGCCCCCAGCGGCACTGCAATAATGCTTGGAAACGCCATCAACAGCGTTCTTGAGGATAAATATCACTTCGAATATGACCGCCATTCCCGCAGAATGAAGCGTGAAAAATACGAGATAGGAATGCACGCGATCAGAGGCGGAACCATCGTAGGCGAGCACGATATCATTTTCGCAGGCAGAGACGAGGTCATCACCCTTTCCCACTCGGCAGCTTCAAAGGAAGTATTCGCCGTAGGTGCGGTAAATGCGGCTGTGTTCCTTGCAAAGCAGGGCGCAGGACTTTATGATATGTCCGATGTTATCAATGAGCTGAAATGATAAAAAAAATCGTCTCTATCGACATTATTGCCAATAGAGACGATTTCTTTTTTAAGCAGAAAAATTACTTGCTCATGATCTCGGAAATAGTGTCCAGGATCTTGTCATGGCAGCCGCCGCAGCCTGTGGAGCAGTGAGTGATCTTCTGAACCTCTTCAAACTCTCTTTCAACATCGCTGAAAACCTCGGCAGAGTGAAGAGCGTTTTCGATATCAGCATATGTAACGCCCATGCAGTGGCAGATCTCAACATTTTCCATAATAAAGTACCTCCTTGAAATAAGTAAAATTACTTTAACATTACTATACCACATTGCTCCGCATTTGTCAAGAGTATATGCATAATTTTATAAATCACGGAATAACTATTGCATTTTTTTGTACAATATGATATAATATCACCGGAAGTGATAACAATGACAAGCTTTGAAAACATATACCACACCGAAAAATACCAAAAACACCGACAGCAATATATTGACAAGATCTTTCTGCCTCGGAACAAAAGAGAAAGGGAGAAGCTGCCCCTTGAAGCAGGCTTTTCCCTTGAAAGCACCGAATACTCCGTATTTGAAAAAGACTCGAAATATCCAAGTCTTACGGCATACGAACAGTCGCTTGTTTCACCCGACAAAAGCGTTGTGCTGCGGTGGCAGCTCTGCGACGATCACGATTTTACAAGCTTTACCCGGATATTCACCCATTCCGACGGCAGACTGTATCTCATATACAAGGAGGACCTCTACGGCTATTCCGTACTGCGGCTCTCCGACCGAAAAGCGCTTCATTACGTCCCAAAAGGATATTATCCCCACAATGGAGAAGAGCCGCCGTATCCGGGAGAGTCCTTCATAATGACCGATCTCCATTACTGCCCCGAAAATAATTTTGCAGCTGCGGGAGGCTGCTTCTGGGCTGCGCCATACGATACCGCAATACTTGATTTCAGCGACCCGCTTTCCCCGCCCGACAAAATAATAACTATTCATGATATCATCGACCCCAGCCATGAAAACGATGAGCTTGAGGATATTGATTTCAAGGAATGGAAGGACGGTCATCTCATTCTCGAAGCGGATATGATAAAGGAACAGTTCAGATTTTCCGCCGCTGACCTCAGACGATTTATGTCAATGTAAACTTAATATATAAAAATTCGACCTGTCTCAACATATTTCACAGTTATTCTGAATTTGTTAATTTTTTATAAAAAGTGCATATGCGAATTATTTTGTATAAAATACACAAAGAATATATTTTGAATAATAACAACATAACGAAATTGTGCAAAGTGGGCAAAAAGCCTTTGACTTTTTCCAAATTTATGGTACAATAATAGTAATAGGTCTGCGCTCATTGTCTGTACAGAGTATTCCTCTCGGCAGGCAGATGTTTTTTTGAATACATGGCTGTCCGAATCCGCAGTATAAGGACGGCAGGCGCAATAACCGTTCTATTCCACGACTGCGGAGAAATGGAGCCTCTATGTCTAAAATCATTGCAATAACTTCCGGTAAGGGCGGCACCGGCAAATCATCGATCTGTTCCGAGCTTGGTTTTGCATTGGCAAAGCAGGGCCACAGAACGCTTATCATAGAGCTTGACTTTGGTCTGAGATGCCTTGATATAATGCTTGGTGTAAAGGACGACATCAAATATGACCTTGGCAGCGTTTTAAACGGCGAATGTGATATCTATAAGGCGACCACACAGGTAAAGATCGCTACTAACCTCAGCATCGTCTGCGCTCCCGAGGATCCTTTTGCAAGAGTCGACGCCGAGACCATCAAGAATATCTGCCAGGAAATGAGAAAGTACTACGAATACATAATCGTAGATACATCGGCAGGTACCAACGCCAGCGTATTCGATGTTGTTGAGCAGTCCGACCTTATCCTCATCAACACCACCCCCGACCCCGTCTGCGTAAGAGACGCACGCACAATGTCGGACGAGTTCTATAAGCGCGGCAACAAGAAGCAGCGTCTTATTATAAACAAGGTAAATCCCGACCTCTTCAAGGCGGACCTTATCGTAGACCTTGACGAGATAATCGATACTGTAGGCGTTCAGCTTATCGGCGTTATCCCCGATGATGACGCTGTGGTAATTGCGACCTCCAAGGGTGAACCTCTGCCCTCGACCTCCCTTGCATTCAAGGCTTTTGATGCTATCTCAAAGCGTATCAAGGGCGAGGACGTTCCTCTCAGCTTCAAGGTCCTGCTTCAGTAAGATATGACAGATTTTAAAGGGAAAGGAATGAATTGAAATGAATATTGCACTTATAGCACATGATTCAAAAAAAGAACTTCTCGTTCAGTTCTGCATAGCATACTGCGGCATTTTATCCCGTCACAACCTCTGCGCCACAGGAACAACAGGCAAAATGGTCGCCCAGGCGACAGGTCTTAATATCCAGCGTTATCTCAGCGGCTCTCAGGGCGGCGACCAGCAGATAAGCGCACGTATCTCCTGCAACGAGATAGACCTACTGCTGTTTTTCAGAGATCCCCTTTCGCCCAAGCCCCATGAGCCTAACGAAATGAATCTTCTCAGACTCTGCGATGTTCATAACATTCCCGTTGCAACAAACATTGCCACAGCGGAAGCGCTCATTCATGCTCTTGAAAGAGGAGATCTTGACTGGAGACAGCTTCTTAACCCCGTTAACTGATTTTTTGGAAAATTACATTTTCCGTACTTGACAAGCATCGGAAAATGCTGTATAATAATAAAGTGCACATTAGCTGTGCAGATATTCCGCCAAAGGCTTTGACTCGGAGAAGTAGCCGCAGGAAGTTTTTCAGAGAGAGCGCGTATGCTGAAAGCGCTTAAACGAACTGCTGTGAAGGACGCCCGATGAGCTGTGGAGAGATAAAAATCTCCAACGTTTTCCTGCGTTAAAGGAACTCAAGGCACGTTTTTTATGTGCAAATACGGGTGGCACCACGGTTTAACAGTCGTCCCGAATGTTATCATTCGGAGACGGCTTTTTTGTTATAAAAATCAAACTCAGAAAGGATAATATCATGGAGCTTATTACCACAAGAATAAAGGGTATGGAGGACGTTGTTCCCTCTGATGTCCACAAATGGCAGACGGTGGAAAGCGTTGCTGCCGATGTTGCCGAGAATTACGGCTTTAAAGAGATACGCATTCCCACCTTTGAAAACACCGAGCTTTTCGTCCGCTCTGTGGGCGAGACCACCGATGTGGTACAAAAGGAAATGTTTACCGTAATGGGCAGGGAGAGCAAATTCACTCTCCGTCCCGAGGGCACCGCAGGCACTATCAGAGCCGTTTTGCAGAACGGTCTGCTGAATGAAGCACTGCCTCAGAAGGTGTTCTACATTCTCTCCTGCTTCCGCCACGAAAAGCCCCAGGCAGGCAGATTATGGGAATTTCACCAGTTCGGCGCGGAAATGGCTGGAAGCGCCTCCCCCGCCGCAGACGCCGAGATGATATCTATGGCAAACAGCGTTATTGAAAAGCTTGGTCTTAAAGATATCGAGCTGCACATAAATTCCATCGGCTGTCCTCACTGTCGGGCAGAATATTACAAAAAGCTCCGTGAATTTTTCGAGCCGAATAAAGAAAAGCTTTGCCCCACCTGTCAGTCGAGACTGGAAAAAAATCCCATGAGAATACTTGACTGCAAGAGTGAGATATGCCGCGAGATAGGCAAAAACGCTCCTCTTATGATAGATTACCTCTGCGACGAGTGCAAAGAGCATTTCGAGACTCTGAAAAATTATCTTGACGAAATGGGAATAAAATATTCCATCGACCCGAAGATAGTAAGAGGTCTTGATTATTACACAAAGACCGTTTTTGAGTTCATCACCACCTCCATCGGCGCACAGGGCACCGTCTGCGGCGGCGGAAGATATGACGGTCTTATCGAGGAAATGGGCGGAAATCCCACTCCTGCTCTGGGCTTTGCTATGGGTCTTGAAAGACTTATTATGACCATGGAAAAGCAGGGCTGCGAGTTTATCTCTCCCCGTGAATGTGATATCTACATCGGCTCAATAGGCGATGCCGCAGGTATCAAAGCGGCTTCACTTGTGAAGTCTCTCAGGGACGAGGGCTACAGAGCCGAATGGGATGTTATGGGCAGAGGCGTTAAGGCGCAGATGAAATACGCCAACAAGATAGGCTCCGCGTTCTCTATGATACTCGGCGACAACGAGCTCGCAGAGGGCAAGGCAAAGCTCAAAAATATGAAGAGCGGCGAGGAGACCGAAATTGCTCTTGACAGCAGCTTTATCGATAATTTCGCCAATATCCACACAGCGGATATGCTGGCTTCGGAATTTTAACTGAAAGGAAGTTATTAAAATGGCAGACAATATGAAAGGACTCAAGCGCACCCATTACTGCGGCGAGGTCGAGGGGATCGGCAGCGAAGTAACGGTTGGTGGCTATGTTCAGAAAGCAAGAGACCTTGGAAATCTCATTTTCATTGATTTAAGAGACAGAACGGGTATCGTTCAGCTTGCCTTTGACGACAGCACCGACAGGGATATATTTGAAAAAGCCTCCTCCTGTCGCTCGGAATTTGTTCTTATGGCAAAGGGAACTGTACGAGAGAGAGAAAGCAAAAACGCAGATATCAAAACGGGAAATATCGAAATTTTCGTCACCGACCTGCGTATCCTTGCAAAGGCACAGACCCCTCCCTTTGAGATAGTTGACAACTCCAACACCAACGAGGAGCTTCGCCTGAAATACCGCTATCTTGACCTCCGCAGACGTCCTCTCCAGCAGAATATCATTATGAGAAGCAAGATCGCCAAGACCGCCCGTGATTATTTCTATGAAAATGGCTTTATTGAGATCGAAACTCCAATGATGATAAAATCCACTCCCGAGGGTGCAAGAGACTACCTGGTTCCCTCAAGAGTTCACCCCGGCAGCTTCTATGCCCTGCCCCAGTCTCCCCAGATATATAAGCAGCTGCTTATGATAGCAGGCTATGACCGCTACATTCAACTTGCCCGCTGTTTCAGAGACGAGGACCTGAGAGCGGACAGACAGCCCGAGTTCACACAGATAGACCTTGAAATGTCCTTCGTTGACACCGAGGACATTATGCAGATGGCAGAGGGCTTTGTGAGACGTCTTTTCAAGGACGTTCTTGACAAGGATATCCCCACTCCCCTGCCCCGAATGACCTATACCGAGGCAATGGAGCGCTATGGCTCCGACAAGCCCGACACCCGCTTCGGAATGGAGATAACCGACCTTACGGATACAGTTAAGAACTGCGGCTTCGGCGTATTCACCTCCGCTATCGAAAACGGCGGCACAGTTCGCTGCATCACAGCAAAGAACGCCGCAGGCACATTCACAAGAAAAGAAATAGACAAGCTCACCGAATATGTCAAGGGTATCGGCGTAAAGGGTCTTGCATATATCCGCTGGGTAGATGACGCTCCGGGCTGCTCCTTCGGCAAATTCTTAGGCGAGGGCGAGCTGGAAGCTATCCTTGAAAAGGCAGGCGCAGAAAAGGGCGACGTTGTATTCATCATCGCCGACAAGAAGAACACCGCTCTCACATCTCTGGGCGCTCTGAGACTTAAAACCGCAAAGCAGCTTGACATTATCCCCGAGGGAATGTTCAATTTCCTGTGGATAACCGAGTTCCCCTTCTTTGAATGGAACGAGGAAACACAGCACTGGGACGCAATGCACCACCCCTTCACAATGCCCATGGACGAGTGCCTGCAGTATCTTGACACCGCACCCGAAAAGGTATTTGCAAAGGCATATGACCTTGTTCTGAACGGCACCGAGCTTTCCAGCGGCTCTATCAGAATTACCGACTACGAGCTCCAGCAGAAGATGTTCGAGTCTCTGGGACTTACGGACGAGGAAATTCAGGCGAAATTCGGCTTCCTTGTGGACGCATATAAGTACGGCGCAGCTCCCCACGGCGGCATGGGAATAGGTCTTGACCGTCTGGCAATGATAATGTGCGGCGCAGACAGCCTCCGCGACGTGACCGCATTCCCCAAGGTGCAGAATGCTTCCGAGCTTATGAGCGACTGCCCTGCAAAGGTCGATGACGAGAGCCTTGATATTCTCGGCATAAAAGTCGTTAAGACCGAGGAATAATTATAATCAGCAAAACGGACTGCTCTCCGCAACAGGAGAACAGTCCGTTTTTTTCTGACCGCTTATTTTTTCAGAATATCCTTGACAATATTCATAACATGACCGAGCTGAACGTAATCAAGCTTTTTCAGCTCCTCAGCCACCTCCCCTGCAAGTACGGGATCATCATTGCCGTAATCGAAAAAATCCCGGGGAGATATCTCAAGATACTCGCAGATATAGAAAAAAGCAGTCATAGAGGGCAGAGCGGCGCCGTTTTCTATACGGTTGATGTAGCTTGCATTCTGCCCCAGGGAAAGGCTCATATCTCTTGCAGAAACGCCCTTTCTGCACCTGAGTTTGCATAACCGCTCCGCAAATTCCCTTTCATTGTTCATTGTCATCACCTAAATATATTATAAAATAAATAAGGCAATTTATAGGATATTTAATGTCCTGTAAATATTGACATATCGTTTACAATAATGTATAATATAATAAAAAAGGAATAAGGAGAGCGGAAGGTGAACAATGCGAATATATGCTCTGTTTTTTCGGGCGGAGCCATAGTTACGGAAGAAGAGCTGACTGAGTTTTTTATAAATATGAAAGAAAAGGGAATTAAAGCGGTGGCATCAAACTGCGAACGAGGTTTTCCTATGACAGCCCTCTCCGCCGCCGACAAGGCAGGGCTTGATATCATTGCAGTAATGCCCTTTGAAGGGCAGCCCGACAGCTGGAACGAGGAGCTTCGCCGAAAATTTTTTATGCTGCACAAGAAAGCAGCCACACGATTTATGATATCTACCCACCGCAGCGAAAACTGCTACATTCTTGCAGACGAGCTTTTGCTGTCCATATGCGGGACAGCGGTCATTGCAGGAAGCAACCCGCATATTCAGCGCCTTGCAGAGGAAATGGGAAAGGAAACCGTGAACATTCATACAGCAGATAGTGTGAGAGTGAAACTATAAAAACAGGCGCCCCGAACGCATCGGAGCGCCTGTTTGCTATATAAAGCTTATGGTCATTTCAGCTCAACAACGGTAACTCCGTCCTCGCCCTCGCCGAAGACTCCGCTTCTGAAGCTCTTGACAGAAGGGTGAGACCTGAGATGACGCTGTATTCCCTGCCTGAGAAGTCCCGTGCCCTTGCCGTGGATAATGGTGACAATGCCTGCATTCACCATAACAGCGTTGTCGATAAATCTGTCCACCTCGTGGATACCCTCGTCCACCGCGCAGCCTCGGATATCAAGCTCAAGTGAGCTTTTCCTTTCAAGCTTGCCGCTTACGCCCACCTTTGAAACGCCACGGGCAGGAGCGGCTTTCTTATTGCCCACCGTCACCTTGTCCTCCTCGGCAAGTCTGAGGTGACTGACATTCGTCTTGGTTTTCATAATGCCCACCTGCACGAAAACATTTCCGTTGCTGTCGGGGTCGCTTGCAAGGATACCCTTTTTGCCGATATCCGCAAGGATAACATTGTCTCCCCGCTTGTAGGGACGGGGCGGCTTGTACTCCTTCATCTCGCGCTTTCGCACGGGATTTGCCTCATCGTACATCTTGTCAAGAGACGAACGGCTCATGGATTTTGCGGCAGCTGAACGCTTGTCAAAGGCTTCTCTGTTCCGCTCATTCCTGATATCCGAAAGCTCGTCAAGAAGCTTTTCCGACTGCATACGGCAGTTTTCCACGATACGCATCGCCTGTGTACGCGCCTTTTCAAATTCATCGTCCTTGCGGGCTTCAAATTCCTCTTTTGCCTTTTCGAGAGCAGCTTCCTTTTCCTCTGCTTCCTTTCTCAGCCTGCCAAGCTCGGTATTCTGCCTGTCAAGTGCTCTTCGGGAGGCTTCAAGCTGTGCCACGACCTCCTCAAAGCGGCGATTGTCATCGGAAACAAGTGCTTTCGCATTGGATATGATATCCGAAGGAAGTCCAAGCTTTGAGGAAATGGAAAATGCGTTTGATTTTCCGGGAGAACCGATTATCAGCCGATATGTGGGCTGGAAGGTCTTTACGTCAAATTCGCAGGAGGCGTTTTCCACGTTTTCACGTTCAATGGCAAACAGCTTCAGCTCCTGATAATGAGTGGTCACGAATATCCTGCTGCCCTTTGCCATAAGTGCCTCGATTATGGACACCGCAAGCGCCGCACCCTCAACCGGGTCTGTACCCGAACCAAGCTCGTCTATGAGAATGAGAGAGCTTTCGTCCGCAGTTTTCAGTATCTTCACCACATTGCTCATATGAGAGGAGAATGTGGAAAGGCTCTGCTCAATGCTCTGCATATCTCCGATATCCACAAGGATATGGCGGAAAACGGAAATTTTTGTACCGTCCGAAGCAGGCACCATCATTCCGCACATTGCCATAGCGGTGAGAAGTCCCGCCGTTTTAAGCAGAACGGTCTTACCTCCCGTATTGGGACCCGTTACGATAAGGGTACCGTAATCCCTGCCAATGGATATATCCACAGGAACGACCTTATCCGCTTCGATAAGGGGGTGACGGGCTTTTTTAAGCTCTAAGATGCCGTCGTCCGATATCTCGGGAACAGTTCCCCTCATCTTTGCGCCAAGATTTGCCTTTGCAAAGTAAAGGTTCAGCTCGGCACATGTAAGATAATCCCGTTTCATAGTCTCCGCACAGGAAGCACAGTCGGAGGATAATTCGGCAATGATACGCTCTATCTCCTCCTGCTCTCTGCCCTGGAGTACCCTTATATCGTTGTTTGCCTCCACAACAGCCTCAGGCTCGATAAAAAGCGTGGAGCCCGTAGCCGATGAAGCGTGTACGATACCGCGGACATTTCCCTTGTACTCCGCCTTAACGGGAAGAACATATCTGCCGTCACGAACGGTAATGATATTATCCATAAGGGATTTCTGGATATCGGCGGAGCGCACCATCTTGTCAAGGCTCTCTCTGATGCGAACTCCTGCCTGAGCTATCTTCCGCCTGATATTTGCAAGCTCGGCGCTGGCAGTATCGGCTATCTCGTCCTCGGTGAGAATAGCGTTCTGTATCTTGTCCTCGAGCCATTTATTCGGCGAAAGCTCAGTAAATAAGGGGTCGAGAACGGTCTCAACATCGCCGCAGGAAGCGTGATAATCCGTAAGTCCTCTTATCTGCTTGAGCATTGCGCAGATGTCAAGAAGCTCGCGAAGGGACAGGCTTGCCCCCGACTGTGCTCTTTGCAGAGAACCTCTCACGTCCTTGAAATTATAAAAGGGCGGCGTTCCGAATTTAACCGAAAGGTCAAATGCGTCCTCGGTCTTTTTAAGGCTCTCTTTTACTTTAAGAGTATCCGTCTCAGGCTCGAGAGCGGCTATCATACGCCGTGTTTCTTCGTTTCCCGCCTGCTCCGAGAGCATATCGAGAATTTTATGTAATTCTAAGGTTTCAAAATGTTTATTCATAAGTCGTTTTCCTCATTAGTCGTGTGTTCATCTTCATTTTCAATATTTTCGGGCAGTGCAATGCTGTTATAAAAATCCAGCGTCTTGAAATGCCTGTCGAAATGCACCTGTGCATACAGCTCGCTTATGTAGCCCAGCTTCAGGAGCGCCTCGCCCGACACCCGAAAGTTAAATATCCTGCTCATATCCGAAAGGCATACAAATCGTATCGCCTCGAACATTCCCGCAGTAACGTCAACATTGTATTTATCGTGGTAGACCACCCTTGTCTGCATATGGTCATAGCAGAGAAATATCCCCCGCTTTATCAGAAAGCATAGTGTGCAGTCCGAGCGGTAGCACTCATCGCAGCCTAAGAGATTAGGCATCATTCCCAGGTCTGCCGCTATCCTCATCTCAAAAACGAATTTAACAAAGGCGCAGTCGGCGCTTTTTTCCGAAAGAAGATACAGACTGTTCATAAACAGCCTGTACACGTCATTTGCGGACTGTCCCGAGGTAACGGTGTAGCTTATTATCTCCGCCATATATGAAGCAAGGCTCAGCCTCTGCATATCGAGACGAAGCCCGTAAAAGGTCTTGACAGGCTCGCAGCTGTTAAGGTAATACCTGCCCGAGCGCTCTCTGAAGCAGTATTTTGCGCAGGCGAAAAGCTGAGTGGAGGAATTGCTCTTTGAGTTAAGCTTTTTCGCCCCCTTGACGGAAATATCCACAAGCCCCATTTCAGGGGACAGAATGGTTATATAACGGTCATTGTCCCCTGCGTCCCTGACGGATATCACCGCTCCCTCCGTCGTTATGAGCATTGTCACTCACTTCCCTCAATACGGGCAGCTTACTGCCTCCTATTCCCTTGTAGCTGAGATAATCAGCCACACGTCCGCTGTTTTCAAAGGTGTTCCACTTGGTATCGGAAAACTGTTCAGTCATAGCAAAAGCCTCCGTTAAAGGTGTAGAGATCTTCGGAAAGATCTCATTGCTATAATTATTTCCCGACCGTTTTTTTATATTACTTGGTATTATTTGATAATCCGAAATTGCGGATAAGACCCTCTCTGTTGCGCCAGTCCTCCTTGACCTTTACCCAGAGCTGTAAATTTACCCTTATGCGGAAAAATTCCTCCAGCTCCTCACGAGCCATTGCGCCGATCTTTTTGAGCATAGCTCCGCCCTTGCCGATGACCATTCCCTTGTGGGAGTCTCTCTCGCAGAATACAGTAGCGGAAATGTTTAAAATATCCTCGCCGCTTCGTGTAACGCTCTCGTCAAGCTGCTCGATGGTAACGGCAATGCCGTGGGGTATCTCATCGTGCATAAGTATCATTACCTTTTCCCTGATCATCTCGGACATAATGACCTTTTCGGGCTGGTCTGTCACCGAGTCCTCGGGGAAATAGTGAGGCGCAGGAACAGCAAGCTTTCTGACCTCTTCCTTTAAGATATCAATCCCGTCATTCTCAGAAACGCTGACGGGAATTACCGTATGGAAGTCCATAAGCTCCGAAAACTCGGCAATGCGCTCTGCCGCCGCGCCCTTGTCGTCAAGCAGATCTATCTTGTTAATAAGCAGGATAACAGGTATCCTGCCGCCCTTGAAGCTCTCGATCGCGTTTCGGTCGATGTCGTTGATCTTCTTTGTTACGTCCGCCACATAGATAATAGCGTCAATGCCCGTGACAGACTCCTGCACCGCCCTGTTCATATGCTCGCCAAGCTTGTTTTTGGCGATCTGGATACCGGGGGTGTCGATGAAAACATACTGTATCTCCCCCTCGGTAAGCACGCCCGTTATCTTTGTACGGGTAGTCTGGGGCTTTTCGGTGACCATAGCTATTTTCTCACCGATAAGCTTATTGAGCAGGGAGGATTTTCCTGCGTTGGCGCGTCCCGCAATTGTTACAAATACCGATTTAGTCTCCATAAAATATATCTCCGTTAAGTCATTTACTTTTTGATCTAATTCCGAATATAAACAAAAAAGCCAAAACAGCCCACACCGCCGCTCCGATCACAGCTATGGGACGGCAGGCGAAATATTCCTTAATTTCAGCAAATACCGCTGTATTCCAGAATACAGCGAATCCGCATACTGCGGCGCACAAAGACATTACAAGAACAGCCCCCGCAGCGCAGTCCTTTGCAGCCTTTGCGGCAGGGCTTTTTTCCTTACTGTACATATCCACAGCATTCTCCACCGCCGTATTTATAAGCTCGGCAGAGATAACGCCCCCTATGCACAGAAATATCACGCATTTCTCCGTGGCTGTGAGCCGGTAAAATCTCATAAAAGCAAGAACGGTCACAGCGGCGCACAGGTGAAATCGGATATTCCGCTCCCGTTTTATCCCGTGTACGATACCTGCAAAAGCGTATGTAAACGCCCTACAAAATGCTTTAAGCTCAGACTTCATCGGGTGTGAAGCTCTCGTCGCGTGAAATACCCAGCTCCCCCAGGATAGCCTCCTCCTTTTCACGCATATTTGCAGCGTCAAGAGCGGAGGTCTCGTGGTCGTAGCCTAAAAGGTGGAGCATGGAATGAACGGTAAGAAAGCCTACCTCTCTCTCAAGAGAATGACCGTAGGTCTTTGCCTGCTTTACAGCGGTCTCCATGGATATCACAACATCGCCCAGAAGCAGCGCTCCCGTTTCCTGATTTATGTCGTAAACGCCGTCCTCGCCTAAGGGGAAGCTCAGCACGTCGGTGGACTTGTCCTTATTCCGAAACTGCTTGTTGAGCTGGCGTATCTCGTTGTTATCCACAAAGGAAACGCTCACCTCTGCGTCATTTCCGAAATGCTCATATGCAAGCACAGCCGCACAGCACTTTCTTACAAGAAGTCTCAGTCCCACAGGAATCTTTACGCTTTTCTGATTATTTTTGATGTATACCTTGAGCTTTGGCATTTTAAATACTCCCTTTCCATATCTTTCCGATTATTGACTTTTTTCGTCCTGTTTTATCAAAAATTACTTCTTCCTATCCTCATATGCCTTCTCATAAGCCTTGATAATGTCCTGAACAAGCTTGTGACGGACCACGTCCTTTTCCGAGAAACGGGTGATGGCGATATCGTCTATATTTTTCAGCACGTTCATTGCGTCTACAAGTCCCGATTTTCTTGCGTCGGGGAGGTCTATCTGAGTTACGTCGCCTGTGATGACCATTTTGCTGTTAAAGCCAAGTCGTGTAAGGAACATTTTTATCTGCTCCCTGGTGGTGTTCTGAGCCTCGTCGAGAATTATGAATGCGTCGTCAAGAGTGCGTCCTCTCATATATGCAAGGGGCGCGACCTCAATGCTGCCCTTTTCCATATATTTGGCAAAAGCTTCCGCTCCCATCATATCAAAAAGAGCGTCATACAGGGGACGGAGATAGGGGTCTACCTTGTTCTGCAGGTCGCCGGGAAGAAATCCCAGCTTCTCCCCAGCCTCCACCGCAGGACGGGTGAGGATAATCCTTGTGACCTCGTGATTTTTGAATGCTTTGACAGCCATAGCCACCGCAAGATAGGTCTTTCCCGTACCCGCGGGACCTATTCCCATAACGATGGTGTTTTTTCCGATAGCGTCAACATACTTTTTCTGTCCCAGAGTCTTTGCCTTCACCACCTTGCCCGATGACGTAACGCATATGCCGCCGTCGGTGAGCTTAACGGCTTCATTAACGGAATTTTCCTCAACCATGGAGAAGATATATCTCAGGCTCTGGTCGTTGATGATCTCGCCCTTGTCCGCCATTTTCGCAAGAGCCTCCACCGCCGCACGGGCTTTATTAACATTCTCCTCCTCGCCGCTTATACGGATATCGTTTCCTCGGCTGAGAATGACCACGCCGTACTGCCGCTGGATAATATTTACATTTTCATCGAATTTTCCGAACAAAGAAATAATGCTGTTCATTGATGTCACGTTTACCGTTGCTTCCGCCACAAGCTTCACCCCGAATACATATTAGAAAAAATATTTAATCAACTTATATTATAACACATTCATTAAAAAAAATAAAGACTATCTGAAAAAATTATGCAATTCTTTTTTGATAATAATGTATTATCGGGGTAAAGTCAGTCGGGATAATCGAAATATCCTGTCTCAACAACATCGGAATACTTTCCCTTTTGACCGTTCACATAGGCACAGACACGGTATTTGCAGTAAACATACTCTTGGACACTGTCGTCAGTGTAGCGGTTCTTAGCAGTCTCGGCAATGACCTCCGCGCGTAAATGGAATGGCTCCCTTTCCCCGTTGCCGCAGTCGTAATAGTAGTTGACCACGTTTGTTTCTCCCTGCTGTGCTTGTATATGATAATTATATACCCGGCGCACCCGTCAAGTCAACATAATTCGGGACAAAATTCGGTTACAGTCAATGTGACAGAATGATGAAAGTTTGAAAAAATGTGCGGATAGATGTTGCGTTCATTTAAAAAATATGTTATAATAGAGATGTTTATAGTACAATATTATGAAAATATTATTAAGAAAGGATGAGGCGAATGGCGTCACACTACAGTTTTTCACAGGTAACACCGCAGATCGAAAAGCTTGCCGATATGTGTGTAGGCAACGGCAGGATAGACCCCGAGCTGTATGCCAAATACGAGGTGAAAAGGGGTCTCAGAGACATTAACGGCAAGGGAGTCCTGGCAGGTCTTACGGAAATTTCCGAGATAGTCTCCTACACCGTGGAAGACAACGAAATGATCCCCTGCGACGGAAAGCTTTTCTATCGCGGATACAGCATAAGCGACCTTGTGGCGGGCTTCGGAAAGGACAAACGCTACGGCTTTGAAGAAGTTACATATCTTCTTCTCTTCGGAAAGCTGCCTAATGCTAAGGAGCTTGATGAGTTCAGCGCTCTGCTGGCGGATTACAGAAAGCTGCCTACTACCTTTGTAAGAGATATTATGATGAAATCTCCCAGCAGCGATATTATGAACAGCATTTCAAGGGGCGTTCTCACCCTGTTTTCATATGACGATTATCCCAATGATACATCTATCCCCAACGTTCTGAGGCAGTCTCTTGAGCTTATCGCCCTTATGCCTCTTATCGCAGTTTACGGCTATCAGTGCAAGAATTATTACCTTGACGGCGAAAGCTTTATTATCCATCAGCCCGTTCCCGAGTATTCCACAGCACAGAATATCCTTCATCTTCTCCGTCCCGACAGCAAGTTCACAGAGCTTGAGGCAAAGGTCCTGGATATCGCTCTTGTGCTTCACGCAGAGCACGGCGGCGGAAACAACTCCACCTTCACCACCCACGTGGTAACATCTTCGGGAACCGATACCTATGCGGCGATAGCTGCGGCTTTAGGCTCTCTCAAGGGACCCAAGCACGGCGGCGCAAACGTAAAGGTAACGGCAATGTTCGAGGATATGAAGCAGAACGTCTCCGACTGGACGGACGAAAACGAGATAACCGATTACCTCACAAAGCTTTTACACAAGGAAGCATTCGACAAGGCAGGTCTCATCTACGGAATGGGTCACGCCGTTTATTCCATCTCCGACCCGAGAGCAAATATTTTCCGCAGCTTTGTGGATAAGCTTGCTGTGGAAAAGGGTATGGAAAAGGAGCTCGAGCTTTATCATCTTGTTGAACGGCTTGCTCCCCGGGTCATTTCAAAGGAGCGCCACATCTACAAGGGCGTTTCCGCAAATATCGACTTCTACAGCGGCTTTGTTTACAGTATGCTGGGTATCCCTATGGAGCTGTACACGCCTCTCTTTGCCATTGCAAGAATTTCGGGCTGGTCGGCTCACCGCATTGAAGAGCTTGCGAATGCAGGCAAGATAATCCGTCCCGCTTACAAGAGCGTAAGCGGCCACCGTACATATGAGGCACTGGCAGAAAGAAAATGAGAGTTACAGAACTTTTAAAACCCGATGACTGCCGCATTGAAGAGGCTCTTTCCCTGGCGGCATGGGTATTTGATGAAATAGAAGCTCCCATGTTTCCGCCCGAAGGCAGAGAGCATTTTATGAGCTTTGTTAACGGAAAGGATATCAGAGACCGCATCGCTTCGGGAGCTTTCAGGATATATATCTGCTCGGAAAACTGCGGTATCATCGGCATGATGGCTATAAGAGACGGGAGCCACATCAGCCTTGCCTTTGTTGACGACGAGCATCGCGGCACAGGTGTGGGCAAAGAGCTTTTTGACCGCATTGCCGCCGATCACCCGGATACGGTTTTCACCGTTCACGCCGCCCCTCCGGCAGAGGAATTTTACCGTAAGATGGGATTTCTTCCGACCGATATGGAACGGCTTGAGGACGGGATAATGTACATTCCCATGGAAAGAAAGCCTTGATTTTTTCCGAAAGATATGGTATAATTACGGCATATTCTTATTTCCGAGGTCCGATATGAAAAACAAGCTGTTAAAACAAATCGTAAGCTTTGGCATTGTGGGAGTCCTGAACACCCTTGTAAGCCAGGTAATATATATGATATGCGTGGCACTGGGGCTGCATTATCTTGCCGCCAGCATTATTGCATTCATCATAAGCGTTCTCCACGCATATCTGTGGCAGACCAAGGTGGTTTTCAAAGAGGACGAGAATATGGAAAAGCGGGTATGGTGGCAGGTGCTTCTGAAAACCTATGCCGCATACGCATTTACGGGACTTTTCCTCAATAATGTCCTGCTTATTCTCTGGATAGACCTGCTGAAAATAGACCGTTTCACCCCTCCCCTTACAGAGCTTGTGAACAGCTTCGGCATAAATCTGGACAATCACGAACTGGCGGTGGACATTGCTCCCCTGCTGAACATCTGCGTAAACGTTCCGCTGAATTTTATCATCAACAAATTCTGGGCGTACAGACAGAAGAAAACGGCTGATAATAACGAATGAAAATATCCCTGCGGGGCTTCGGCAGTCCTGCAGGGATATTTGTGTAATATGCAATGTTTTCAGACGCTCAATTTGTAAAAGCATACAAATAAGAATTTTACTGTGACAAAATCTTCCTCCCGGGGATATATCCTTATGAAAAACGTTTTTCAAGAAGAAAACAAAACCGAAAGGACCCGACCGATGGTTTCACCCGATGAATTTGAAAGGATAGCAAGAGAAAACGAAAGGCGGCTTTACACAGACGCACTGTTTATCCTGCGCTCTCACGCCGATGCCGAGGACGCCGCCGAAGAAGCGATATACCGCCTTTTCAGCAAAAAGCCCTCCTTTGAAAGCGAGGAGCATTGCAGGGCGTGGCTTATCAGGGTAACGGTAAACGCCGCTCTGAAAATGCTGAAAAGGAACAGGCGATATACCGCCGACAGCGAGGCTCTTGAAGAGACCGCAAAGGAATTTGAATATCCCGAGCAGTCGGAAATATTCCTTGCGGTGGCAGGACTCGACGAAAAATACCGCACTGTGATAATGCTGTACTACTACGAGGAAATGACCGCCGCCGAGATCGCAAAAGCCCTGTCCGTCACCACATCGGCAGTGACCACAAGGCTTTCGAGAGCAAGAGAGCTTCTTAAAAAAACGCTTTTGAAGGGAGAAAATTATAATGGATAAGCTTGACACGATGATAAAGGATAAAATCAACTGCGCCGCAGGGGGTATCTCCCCTCAGTGCAGCATTACCGCAAGGGCTGAAAAGCGCCTTGCAAAAAAGGCACCTAAAAGAAAAGCCATACGAATTGCCACTTCGGTATGCCTTGCGGCGGTGATGTGCGGCACGGCGGTATCGGCTGTAAAATTCGGCTGGCTGGGCGAAATGTTCGGAACATCGGAAGAATATACCGAGAAAATTTTTGCTGCCATAAATTTGAACACCGAAAACATTTCCTTTGAGAAATACGAAAATGCACCCTCTGACCTTGATTTCAAGCTCCTTGAGGCTGTTTCCGACGGCGAGGCTCTTATAATAAACTATGAGCTTTCAGGCAGCCTGACATCTGAGACCGTTCACGAAATATCTGAATATCATTCAAGCAAAACAGATGAGAATACCCGATCTTTCCGCTTATCAAGCTGGCATACCCCTCTTTCTGACGGCTCATACGGTCAGATATTTTTCCCCGACTTCGGGATAAATTCGGGTGACAATATTGAACTGAAATTTATTGACGATGAAACGAACAATATTATGGGAAAAGCAAGCTTAACCATAAGTGAAGATATCCCTCGGCTTGTCAGGGATATAGCAGTCGGCAAAAATGTGAAGATCCGTGACCGCAGCAAGGAATATAATGTTGAAAAGGAGTTTATAGTTGAAAATATTACCATTTCTGCACTGACCATAAAAATAAATTATCTGACAAAGGATAACAGCAATAATTTTGCTATCGGCAGGGATATATCTATAGTTACGGCTGACGGACAAACATTTGACCTTGACCGAACATTTTATTCCTATGATACTTCCATAGATCTTCCGAGAGATGAGAACGGATATTATGAGCAATATATTAACATTGTAACAAGGGATATTATCCCTCCCGAAAATATTGCGAGCATATGCATAGGCGATCTTACTGTTCGGGTGCAGTGATGCCCATATTCCGAATTTTCATTCCCTGTCCTTTTCCTTTAACGAAGCCAGATATCCCTCTCCCCAGCCGCACATTGCGTCAAGGACAGGTATGATCGTCCTGCCAAGGTCGGACAGGCTGTACTCCACCTTCGGCGGCACAACGGGATAGACCGTTCTGATGATAAGTCCGTCCCTTTCAAGGTCCCGAAGCTGCTGGGCAAGCATTTTTTCAGTTGCTCTCGGGAGCAGTCTTTTAAGCTCCCCGAATCTTTTTATGCCGTCTGTCAGATGCCATAAAATGACCGACTTGTATTTTCCGCCTATCAGTTCAATTGTAGCCTCCACAGGGCAGTTAAAGCTGCTCGGACAGGTTTTCATAGCTCGTCATTCCTCTCATACTTACTTTTTTGACAGTACATTACAATAAAGTGCGTACTTGTCAAAAATAAATTATAATGTTATAATTATACCATGATCGATCAAATAAATCAAGCTGTACGGCAGAAAGAAAAGGTTAATATTATGGAATTTTTAAAGCTTGCAGAAAAAAGATGCTCTGTCAGAAAATATTCTTCAAAGCCCGTAGAGGACGAAAAGCTTCATATGATACTTGAGGCGGGCAGGCTCGCCCCCACCGCCGCAAATTTTCAGCCCGTGAAGGTCATTGCTGTTCGCAGTAAAGAAAGCCTTGAAAAGCTCGGCAAGGCTGCCGACACTTACGGCGCTCCCCTTGCGCTCATAGTCCTTGCCGACCGCTCCAAAGCATGGACAAGACCCTTTGATGAAATGCAGACAACGGACATTGACGCATCTATCGTCACCGATCATATGATGCTTGAAGCCACATCTCTCGGTCTTGGCAGCGTGTGGATATGCTATTTCAAGCCGGACATACTTCGTGCGGAATTCAATATCCCGGATGATCTTATTCCCGTTAATATTCTTGCTGTGGGATATCCCTCGGAGGATACCCAAAAATCTCCCAAAATACGCAATCCCATTGACAGCTTTGTATGCTATGAGGAGCTTGAATAAGACGACTGATGAATGAAAACGGTCTGCCGTAATTTTCTGCGGCAGACCGTTCAGTCTGTTGAAAAAGAAACAACAAATATATAATACTAATAACCAATTAACCTATGGACAAAATACGGCGGCTATAATACGCC
>NZ_JBJERV010000098.1:0-22293 GCF_051882455.1 Huintestinicola sp.
CCCCTTTCTCCGTTTTGGAAGGATAAAGGAGATTTCGCCCTCTGCGGAGGGCGACAAGGGGACGCCGTCCCCTTGACCCCTGCCACCTTTGAAAAGGTGGACGAAACTTTTAGTGTTGTGTTTATTTGTGCAACTTTTTTAATTTATCCGCTTTATCAACAAGCTGAGCCGGGCTGATAGCAGCTCGGCTGTTTTTATGTATGACCCGGCTCAAGAAGCGGCTCGATTTTTTCCAAGGTACATTCAGAGAAGTTTCTATTCTCTTCCTCCAATTACCGCAATAAACCCGGCTTGAAGCAGCCGCTCCCCTCCCCCGAATACAATCCCTCCGCCTGACATTTTAAACCTTTTTCAGCGTTTCCACAAGAGCTTCGGGCTTATATGAAGTACGGATAAATCTTTTTATATCTTTTCATCGATTTTACATAAGCTTGATAGCGGATTTTACAAAGATATATTAAAATTACTATATATACAGTTTCATCAAAAAAATCATAATGATAGGTTTTGGGGATTTGAATATGGAAAAAGCCGCTTGCTTTTCGGGATACTCATGATCCTGATAACTATGACCGCCTGCGGCAAAAGTGAGGAGGAAAACAGATAATCGGGACCTGGATGCATGAATCATCATATGTTTCCGTTCTCACATTTTATGAGGATATGACCTTCACCGAAACTGTAACAGCATCAGCCAATTCTATTGATATTGAAAACACAAGAAACGGAACATACGAAATAAGCAATATTATTTATGTAAGGGAAGAGACCATTTTTACAAAAAGAGGTATAGCATGGATAAGCTCATCAATGACAACCATGTCTCGGACATAACCCAAAAGCCGGAACTGTATCAGATGAACAATGCACCTGTAAATCCAAGCCTTGAAAAATATATCTTCAAGGGAAAGACCTGCACAATGGACGACAGGCTTTATAATGCATTCTGTGCAAGCACAGGCAAAACAGCAAGTCTCAGTGATACATTTTCCGTTATATTAAAGGTGTTTGGGATATTAACGCTTGCTTCGGTGTTTATCCCGTTGATCGGCATCGTTATTCTCATTATACAGATGATACACGACCCGGACAACAGCTGCCCGGCAGCCTTGCTTATCCCTGTATTTATAGCATTGGGAACTGTTGCGGGAGGTCTGGCGCTTATAAAAGTATCCTCGAAAATGGAAGAGCAGCGCAGAACATACTCTGATGTAATGGACAGTGTAAAACCACAGTTTACAGAGTGCTACATGTACAAACGCCGTCAGATACTCCGATATGCTTATGAAGGCGTTGATTCAACGGAGTACAGATATTTTATTGATCTGAAGGATTTTTATGTTGAGCTTGCCAATCCGTCCGAGAAATGGGGACGTGCTGAATATGTCTACGCAGTTATAAAAAATATTAACGGCAAGGATATGTTTTTCCTGTTTAATGATGCGGAATAAACAAAGGAGATCGGTCATATGAATTTTTTCAATAAAAACGGACCGGAAGTAGTATATATGCAGGAATATCCCGCATTTCGTCAGTCAAACGGTTTCAAGATAGAACCCCGTCTCAGAAAATACATTATGAACGGTGAGCCTTGCGAATTTGACGCGGTACTGAAGGATGCGCTGGAAAGCCATACTAATGAAGGGCTTGTAAAGGTTATTTTTATGATCTTAGGATATATTGCTGCTGTGATCTATGTATGCAACACAATTATGGAGAAAGGTCTGAGATGTCCCATCTGGCTGTATCTTATCGGCTTTGCCTTGCCGCTGTTGCTCATTATATCCTTTGAAAACAGGAACAAAGTAAACAGACTTGCCCTGAAAGCGGCGAAGAATGGAGATATACAATGCTTCAGATATAAGCTTTGCCGTATTCTCCAATGCCACACTGACTGTACCGAAGATGACTACTATGCAGATCTGGGAGATTTCTGTGTAAATGTTTCCTCGGCTTACCCTATGTCTGCTTATATCTGCGGTGCGGTAATTACCATTGACGGCGAGGAATATTTTTATCTGCTTGTTTAAAAAGGTCTTTTAAATTGAAACACACCTCGGCTGCTCAAAATATTCCGAATTTCCTTATTGACAAGGGAACTATCGTAAAATCGGGTGAAGCGAGAGCTATATTTTACAAGCTGAAAAACAGATAACAAGGGCAGCAGGCTTTGCAGTAACCGATATTTTTCTCGGCAATGCGTATATTTTCAACGTCATTGCCGCTTTCGACTGCACCTCTCATAAACTCATCGCACAGCAGGTCGGAATTGCCGCCCTTCCCGGGACTTCCCGATAATATCAATACTTTCTTGCTCATAATATCTGATCCTTTCATTCATATTTATTGCTGCCGCAAGAGATTACACGGCATTATTTGTCAGCCGCTATCTTGGTTTTATATTATAATTATATCAACCGATAGCAACTATCGGTTGATAGTTTTATCCAAAAAACATCAACAAAAATGCGTATAGATTTCTGTTGATAAGTGCTAAAACAAGTATTAAAAAAAATCGAGACCTCTTGTGAAGTCTCGATTTTTTGTTTATTGTTAAAAATCTGCTGAATAGAATATCAGTCGTCCGCAGGTATCATTAAAACCGCTATCAGACCAAGACCGACAAATCGCATGATCCGGCATAAAATATTCTCCATAGTCCTATTCCCTTCCGCTTACTATCTTGTAATAGCTGCCCGATGTGATAAGATAAACCGCTGTGTACAAGATCCCGAACAGCATAAAGCAGCATAATGTGACCACTGCAAAAAGTCCTGCGTCCGTCAGACCGAACAGCGTTAGCAGCCTTGAGATTATCCCGAAGGCAAACGCCATATGAACTCCCGCTGCGGCAAGGGGGGCAAAGAATACGGTCAGCACTTGAGAATTTATGCTCCTTCGTATCTCGTCCTTTGTCATTCCCACTTTCTGGAGTATCTCAAATTTTGCTTTGTCCTCAAAGCCCTCGGATATCTGCTTGTAGTACATTATCAGCACTGCTGCGGCAATAAATACGGAGCCGAGAAGTATGCCAAGGAAAAACAGTCCGCCGTACATTGCATAAAAATCAGCCTTATCTCTTGCGGCGCAGTCAAGGGAAACGCCGCTCCAATTCCCGGAGTGTTCTTCTCTGAGCTTCAAGATATTCTCAAATATTTCATTACCTATCTCAGCCTGCTTATCCTCGTCGCAGGACAGGTCAAAGCCGTAATAATCGTGCATCATAGAGTGATACTGTCCGTAAATTCCAAGCTGAAGCTCATACAGCTCTTTTATCACCGCTTCATCATTTACAAAAAGATATACCGAGGGAATGCCTATCATTGCGTCTGTACCGCAGTCGGCAAAATCCTCCGCTCTTTCCTTTATCGCAAAGGTACCGTACTCGTCAAGAGTGATAGAATTGTAGTTATATTGGTCCTTTGCGGTATAAATTATCACCTCACCCTCCGCCAGAGTTTCATTTTTGCCGGTAAGTCTGTTGTAATCAGCAAGAGATATGAAAAATATCTGACGGATATCGGGATCAAACGAGCTTTCAAGTTCGGCTATCCTGTTGCTGTCAAGTATGACTCTGTCACCCGAAAATCCTCCCGTAACATTAAGATAGCTGTAGTGAAGGACATTTACGGGTGTTTCTCCGAATTTCTCAAGGACATCCTGCGCCGCTTTGTGAGTAAGTGAAGTCATTTCTTCCTCCACAGAATATGTGTCGATAATGAAATTCCTCGGATAACGGTCTCTCAGCATATCCTCCTCACCGATATAAAGGCAGATGGTGGAGGACAGGGTCACAAGCACCATGGTAGACAAAATGCAGATAGAAGCAAGTCCTGCACCGTTACGCTTCATTCTGTATGCCATCTGGGAAACGGAAATGAAATGGTTTGTCTTATAATAATACTTCTTGTTTTTCTGCAAAACTCTGCAAACCGCCACCGAACCCGAAATAAACAGCAGGTAGGTTGCGGCAATGACCATAAGCACAGCAGCGAAAAATGCAAAAATTGCGCTGAGAGGTTCTTTGATATATACAGCCATAAAATATGCCGCACCGAGAATTATCCCGCCCATGACCGCCAAAACATAATTTGCCTTTGGTGGTTTCTCACCCGAATTTTCGCTTTTCATAAGCTCGATTGGATTTGCAAGATGTATCTGTCTGAGTGAATTTATCAGTATCAGCAGGAAAATAACTGCATAGTAAACAAGTGCGTGAATAATAGATTTCAGCTCGATATCAAAGGTGTATGAAGCCGCGCCGCCCAGCATTTTTGTAAGTGCCAGTTCCGCAAGCTTTGAAAAAAGTATTCCGCAGGAAATTCCCACAACGAAAGAAATAACAAATATCATCAGAGTTTCCCACAAAAGTATCCTCGAGATATTTCGCTTATCCATTCCGAGAATGTTGTACAGTCCGAACTCGGTCTTTCTGCGGCGGATAATAAAGGAATTTGTGTAAAAAAGAAATATGGCGGAAAATACGACCATTACGCCGCAGCCCATAAAAAGAAGCTGCTGCATTATATCTCCGCCCTTCATCTCCTTTACAAAGCTGCTGACGGTGAGAAATGAGGTGATGTAGTACATCATTATCATTCCCGAGCAGGTAAGGATATAGGGCAGATATGTGCGGCGGTTCTTCTTTATGCCGTTTACCGCAAGCCTTGGATATAACAGCATTTTGTTCATTAAACCGCACCTCCCGAAGCGATGAGGGTGAGGGTGTCGGATATCTTTTTGTAAAGCTCCTCGTTGCCGCAGCTGCCGCGGTATATCTGGTGAAACACCTCTCCGTCCTTGATGAAAAGCACCCTGTTTGCATGGCTTGCCGCCTTGACGGAATGTGTTACCATAAGGATAGTCTGACCCTCGGCGTTAAGCTTTGAAAAAATTGCAAGAAGCTCGTCGGAGGCTTTAGAATCAAGCGCACCCGTCGGCTCATCTGCAAGGAGGAGCTTGGGCTCGGTAATCATTGCCCTTGCGGCAGCTGTACGCTGCTTCTGTCCTCCCGATATCTCATAGGGATATTTATCCAGAATTTCCGAAATGCCAAGCTTTCCTGCGGCAGGCAGCAGCTTTTTTTCCATCTCGGAGAAGCTTTTTCCCATCAGCACCAGGGGCAGAAGGATATTATCCCTGACGGTAAAGGTATCGAGAAGATTAAACTCCTGAAAAACAAATCCCAGATTATCACGTCTGAACTTAGCGGCTTCCCTTTCCTTGACCTTTGAAAGCTCTGCGCCGTCAAGCACCACCTTTCCCCCTGTGGGCTTGTCAAGAGCCGCAAGGATATTAAGAAGCGTGGTCTTGCCCGAGCCGCTTTCTCCCATTATTGCGATGTATTCTCCCTTTTCGGCGGTGAAGGTCACGTTTTTCAGAGCCTCCACCTTTGCCGCTCCTATTCGTGCGGTGTATGTCTTTTTAACGTTTGTTACCTCAAGTATTGGCATTGTCATCATTCCTTTCTGACTATCATTATATCAGAAAGGGAAAATGTCCGCCATTGAAAAGGCTTACATTTTCCCGTAAAATCTTACATTTTTGTAAGGTCATTCAATTTCAAACTGTTGTGTATCAAGTCCGATTTTTAGAACCTGTCTTCACAAGAAATGTGTGCGGATTTTCGAGCATAATTTTGTCTAAGACAAGGCAAAGATCCGCAGGCGGGCTGTCGCCCGGCAAGGAAGTTTGACGCAGAGTTGGCGTATTATAGCCGCCGTATTTTGTCCATAGGTTAATTGGTTATTATAGCAATTATTCTATAAAAAGCGCCAACAAAGCGCAGATGATAAGCCGGACTATGCTTGCAAACAATAGTATAGCATATTTTATGCTGTTTGTCAAAACTTTAAGGTGATAGCCCCTTGTAAAAGCGTTGGCGATAAGTCTATAAATTCAGGCGAAATAATCTTTCTTCTCAGCTTCCCGAATGCGAGACTGTTATGAACCTGTATGGAGCAGGGAAAGTGTTCTGCTATCAGAAAATATTTTTTCAAATTATGCTGATATATCTTCAAAGGCAGCCTGTCGAAGAGCCTGTCTTGGATAAAAAATTATATTACAATTTGTTTTAAAATACCAATCGTTTTGTCAATTAGTGGTATAATATTACATGATAAAAGGTTTGGGAGGGATAAAATGTCAGCAGGTATCAGCAAAATGAGCAAAATGCCCGAAGCAGCATATCTGTCGGCTGATAAAGCAGAGCTGTACAGAACGATAATGCGTCTGCTGTATAATGAAAAGGAATTTTTCAATGCTCAGCTCAGCACAACCGAAATACTGGAAAAAGTGAGAGACTGTGACGGATTTTCAGTTCTTTCTGAGGACGAACTAAAACCGGCTCTGACGCAGCTTACAGACTGGGGAGATCTCGTTCCTATGCAGGACCCCAGAAGAGTATCAACGATCGAAGAATACAAAAACAAGCAGTATCGCTATTCGCTGACGGAATACTCCATAAAAATCGAGAGAATGACCATTGAGCTTGAAAATCTTTTTTCCGAAAGCAATGTTCTTTCCACCTCCTCACTGAGAAACCTTGATAATTATCTCTCCTCTGTACGGCAGATAATCGAAAACGAAAACCTGATAGAGGTCAATGAATGGTGGAAAAATTTGCAGGAGGAATTTAAAAGGCTTAATCAGAATTATTCCGACTATCTTCATGCGTTTTATTCGGTAAACGGCGAAAAGCTTATCCGTTCGGTGGAATTTATCCTTCACAAGGATAAATTCGTTGATTATCTCAGAAGCTTTATCCGCGTGCTGCAAAGGTATTCAAGCATTATTGAGAAAGCACTGCAAAGTATAGACAAGGATATTCTGGATAAATTACTTGAAAAGGTGGCTGCAAGCGAGCTGGCTCTTCCCCGCACCAGCACCGAGGCGCTTGATATACGGAATATTTCCGATAAGGTCAAGGGACAGTGGGAGGCATTGTATAAATGGTTCGTTTCAGATGATAAAGCTCCGTCTGTTTGCAGTATGGCGATGGAATATACCAATGAGATAATACGAAAGCTGCTCAGCAATGCGGTAATGCTCATGCAGCTGCAAAATGCAGGTATAAGCAGGAAGCAGGATTATCGGAAATATATGCAGATGTTTGCAGGCTGCAAAAGCCTTGATGAAGCACACTGCCTGTCTGCCCATGTATTCGGGGTGATGAATATTGCTCACTATAAATATAATTCGGACAGGGAAACAGACAGCATTTTTGTGGACGCAGCCGACTTACAGCCGCAGACCTTTGATGTGAGGCCTCAGAGCCGCACATATAAGCCCCGGATAAAATCGGTGGGCTTTTCAAACAATGAAATGAAAAAATCCGAACGGAGAATGGCTCAGATCGAAAGGATCATTCGCGAGCAGCAAATGCTTGAACGCTATATTTCAGGCAGCAGCATAAATCTTTCGGAGCTGGAAGGAAAGATCGTGCCAACGGAATTAAGGATATCTCTTCTGAAATGGATATCAGCCGCAAATCAGAATAAAAGCAGGACCGGGATCACAGATTTCGGAAGGAAATTTCGTATAAAGAATACGGGGCAAAATACAGTGCTCCACTGCGAGGACGGAGACCTGCATATGCCCGCCTATATAATCGAATTTGAGGAGATCTGTGATGAATGAATTTATTGAGCTGCTTGAAGGCTTCTGGTTCCTGAGGGATAACGGCAATTCTGATCATTTCAGGATAAAACGCGGGGTCACGGCTGAAATGAAGCGGTTTATCGGTGAATTTCCCGGTTGGAAGCTGATCACAAACAGCAAGCTTATCAAGCTTGAAAAAATCCCTGCCGAAGCAGAGCCTTTTATGGGAATTCAGAGCTTTGAGGATACAAAGGATTACTGCCTGCTTTGTGCACTTCTGATCTTTCTTGATGATATTGACGATGGTGGGCAATTTATTTTAAGTGAGCTGATAGAAGCCATAGAGAAAATAGTGTCGGACGTAATTGAAATTGATCTTACCTTGTTTACGGACAGAAAATCTCTTGTAAGAGTTTTGCGGTTTGCACAGGATATGGGCTTTATGAAAATTGCGGAAGGCTCTTTAAACAATCTGGAAAATGACAGAAAGAAAGAGATACTTTATGAAAACACGGGCGTATCGGGCTTCTTCTCGGTACATCACGACAATGACATTTCCGATTACAGCTCATTTCGCGATTTTGAAAATACCGACAGCATTTATTCCGATAATGACAGGGGCGTTTACAGGACAAACAGGGTGTACCGCCGCCTTATGCTCCAGCCTGCAATGTATTGGGATTCAAAGGATAACCCGGACAGCATTTATCTGAAAAATCAGCGAAACTCAATATCAAATCACCTTGAGGAATATCTTGAAGGAAGGCTTGATATTCACAATTATTCGGCTTTTTATATGCTGAGCGAGGAAAAGCTGTTCGGAAATATTCACCCGTCGGATAAGACGCTTTCGGGACTTGTCTTATTTCTGTGCAGCGAGATACGTGAAAACATTTCCGATCTGTGCGGCGCGCCGCTGAATAAATATTATGAGATAGAAAAGGAAAAATTTCACAGCTTTATCTGCGCATGCCGAAAAAAATACATTAAGGGATTCAGCAAGGAATACAGGGAGATCACAGATAATAAGCTGGTACTTTCCGCTGTGAAATATATGAAGGACTGGAAAATGATAGAGGAAAAAAGTGATGCTTATATCCTGCGTGATGGGATATTTAAAACATCGGGAAAATATCCGAAGGATTTTAGTTTAATGAGTGATAAGGAGGAAAACGACAATGGAACGCTGGATAATGAACAGGTTGGGATTTGTTAATTTCTGGGTCTATGATGTGGAGGAATTTCCGCTGATGGACGGAAAGCTTCTGCTCAGAGGCTCAAACGGCTCGGGAAAATCCATTACCACACAAAGCTTTATCCCCTACATACTGGACGGCGACAGGCAGCCTGTTCGTCTGGACCCCTTCGGAAGCAAGGACAGAAAAATGGAATATTATCTGCTGGGGGACCCCGAAAACGGCAGAGAAGAAAGCACAGGATATTTATATCTTGAGTTCAAAAAGCCCGTCAGTCAGCAATACCGCACAATAGGCATCGGACTTCACGCAAAAAAAGGCTCGAAAATGACGACATGGGGTTTTTGTATTCTTGACGGCAGGCGTATAGGACAGGATATAATGCTTTACAGAGAGGTCGGAAGCGAAAGGATACCTGTGGATTCAAGAAATCTGCGGGAGCAGCTGGGGGAAAATAATCTGTTCACAGACAAGGTATCAGATTACAAGGCAATGGTCGCAAAGCATATATTCGGTATTGACAGCGAAAGTATTTCAGACTTTGAACAGCTTACAAATATTCTGATAAAAACACGTTCATCAAAGCTGGCGTCAAAGGAAAATCTGAAGCCTGAACAGCTTTATTCTATTTTGAACGAATCTCTGCAGACACTTTCTGAGGACGATCTGCGCCCAATGTCAGAGGCAATGAGCAAGATCGAGGATTCCCATCGTCATATTGAGGACGCTCAGAATTCCCTCAGAGCTGTAAAGGCAATTTCTGCCGAATATGACAGATACAACCGATATATGCTTTGGAAAAAGGCTGAGCTTTTTCTTAAAGCAAATGCCGAAGCAGCTGCGGCGGACGATGAACTGAAAAATATCCTTGAAATTATCCGCGAAGCAGAGGAACAGATATTATCAGAAAATGAAAAGCTGCAAGAATTACAAACCAGGCTGGAGGATACCGAGCGTGAAAAGGAAGCGCTCCATTATGATGATATCGAAAAAATGGTACGGGATAAAAATGAGGCTGAAACGCAGCTGGGAGAAGAACAGAAAAAGGCTCGGGAAAAGGAAAAATATTTGTCCGAAAAAACAGAAAGCAGGGATAAAAAATACAGGAATTTTACGGAAGAAAAACTGCGTTGGAAGGATATTGACAGCGAAATTATTAAGCAGCTTGCAGGGCTTGAAGAATATGATGAATTTGTTCCCCCGCTGCACAATCAGTATATACGCGGCATACGGACCGATGAAAAATATTATGAATACAGCAGTCAGTGCAGCCGTGAAATAAACGATTATCGCGACTGTCTGAGAAATGCTCATGAGCATATAAAGGAACGCGACAGGATAAAGAAATATTATGATGACAGCGCAAAGGCATTTGACGATGCAAAAAAGGCTTATGAGGAAAAAGAAAGCAGCCTGAATACTGCTCAGAAAATGTTCTCGGAGCAGAAGGACAGAATGATAGAGAGCTGTTACATTGCCGCAAAAAACAACAAGGAATATTCAATTGACGATATAATGCTTAAAAAGCTTGAAGAGGTGATAAGCAATTACGAGGGGCATGGTTCGGCGGCGGAATTTATAAAGCTCATAAACAAGCGGCAAACCTATCTTTCCGATGATCTTAGTAAACAGATCATCCATTGTCAGAATAAAGCCAATTCGGCAAAAAAAGATCTTGACGAAGCCGAAAGGAAGCTCAGCGAATTAAAAAATGCTGCTGAACCTGTTCCCGAAAGGACGGAAATGCGCTCCGAGGCAAGGCGTATCTTAAAGGAAAAGGGTATAATTGCCCGTCCTTTTTATGAATGTGTAGATTTTCGGGATAATGTGAATGAAGAACAGAAGGCATTGCTTGAGGCTGAGCTTTCGGATATGGGAATACTTGACGCACTGGTAGTATCGGAGGAAATGTACGAAAAAGCTGTCAGTGAGATGGGTGAGCTTTCCGAATGTATCATATCCGTCAGCTGTGATAACGAAAGCTATCCCGAAAAAGCGGAAAATGAATTTTTCATTGTAACAGCCGATGATGAATTAAAGACTGAAACGGCAAATATCCTGCATTATATTTTCGGGGAAGGTGAGTTTCCCGTAAGGATAGGCAAAAACGGAGCTTACCGTAATGGCATCCTGGAAGGACATTCGATAAGCGAATATCCCTCCAGATTTATCGGTGCGGAAAGCCGCAGAAAATACCGTGACCGGCAGATAGCTTCTCTGACGGATATACGTGACGAGCTGCTTGTCCTGTACAAGGCTGCGCAGAGTGAGCTTGACTGCACAAATAAGAGAAGCGAGCTGCTTATCAGCGAATTTGAGAGCCTGCCAAAAACAGCGGATATCAATCAGGCGCTGGATATGATGGAGCAGGAAAAAATCAGCGCCGAAGCGGCAAAGCAGCAGCTAAAGGCAGCAGAGGAAAATTTTTGCAGAAGCAAACAGGAATATGATGATAAATGCTCGGAAGCTGAGCTTCTCTGCAGCGAATTCCCCTATCGCAAGACCTCGGAGGATTATTCTATGGCAATTCGGGAGATAGGCAGCTATTCAAACGAACTGCAGGAAATACTTACGGCTTTGCGGTGCAGAATGGAATGTACTCTGGAAATACAGCATCTTGAAGAAGATATAGACTCGCTGGAGGGAGATATCGAGTCTGCCGATTCGGATATAAAAAGGATAAATAATGCAGTACACAGATATTCCGAAACAATAAGGCTGTGCAATGAATTCCTCTCCCGTCCCGAAAATGTCGATATAGCCGAAAAGGTCTCAAAGCTTTCGGAAATGATAACTCAGCTGAAAGGCAATATTGAGGAAAGCAATAAGATCATTTTAAAAAATGAAGCCAATAACAAGCATTATAAGGAACAGCTTGAAAAGGCAAAGGAGCGGCTTACAGCTCTTATCGAAAAAGAAAACAGGCTTGCAGGATATTTCAAAGAGGAATGTGAGCTCGGTCTTGTTATCACCGAGCATGAACTGACCTTAAAGCAGTGTGCGGAGCGTGCTGTTATGCTGGCTGACAAAAGCGATATGGAAAAGGGTATCGTTTCTATTCAGGAAAGGCTTAATAATGTGTACCGAAAGCACTGCGATGTCCTTGCCGCAAGCTATAATCCTATTCTCGGAGACTGCTTTGAGGACACAGATTCAGACAGCATCAGAAAGCGCAGCAGCATTACTCTGACCTGGCAGAACAAGTCCATCTCCCCCTCATTGTTTGAAAATGAGATATCCGCTGCAATTGAAAATGACAAGCTGCTTGTAAAGCAGGACGAGGAGCAGATGTTTAAGGAGATACTTTTAAATACCATAAGCAAAAAGCTCTATTACAAGATAAACAGCAGCAAAAAATGGGTCGAAAAAATGTCGGAGCTGATGAAAAATATCAACACCTCCATGGGGCTTTCCTTCTCGCTTGTGTGGAAGCCTAAAAATGACTGCGGCGACAATGAGCTTTCCTTCAACGAATTATACAGCGTCCTGAATAAGGACAAGGACCTTATAAGCCCCGAGGATTATGAAAGGCTGTCCGCCCATTTCAGAAGCAGAATTGAAGCGGAGCAGCGCTCATTTGAAGAACGGGGACAGGAGGTAAATTATTCCGATCTGGTGAGAAATGTGCTCGATTACAGAAACTGGTTCGAGTTCAGACTGCTTTGCAGAAGCTCGGAGTCAGACAAATTCAAGGAGCTTACAATGAGCAGATTTAATACCTTCAGCGGCGGTGAAAGAGCACTGTCATTATACATTCCGCTTTTTGCCGCCGTTGCTGCACAGTATCAGAAGGCAGGAGAACAGGCGCCGCTTATACTTGCGCTCGATGAAGCATTTGCAGGCGTAGACGACAGCAACATAAGCGAAATGTTCGGTCTTCTTGAAAAGCTGGGCTTTGGATATATTGTCAATTCACAGGCATTGTGGGGCTGCTATGATACTGTTCCCGCACTTGAGATAGCGGAGCTTTTGCATGAAAAAGGCAGTGATTTTATTACAGTGATATTATACGAATGGAACGGCATCAGAAAAAAGTTTGTTGAATGACCGGATGCCGAAGCAGGAAAGGAATGACAATAAAAATGACTGATGTACAGGAATGTGTCGGGTATTTTAAAGCCAGACCATCATATGACAGGATAATGAAGGAGCTCCTTCGCATTTACAAAAGCTATGGGGCTTTGAAAGGAAATATTGTCCTGAGCGACGCATCTGCCGAGGAATGTGAGGCTGCAAATGCTGTTGTAACTCCCAAAAGAGCCTTCTCACCGCCTGTACTTAAATTCAGCGCAGTCAGTTTTGAAAAGGGACTTGAAAAGACCAGATTTCGTGGTGTCCCGTTAAGGGCTGTGGTAGAGCTTTATTTCGGGGAAAGCATTGTGAAAAATTCCGAGAAAAAAATTATCAGCGCCCAAAACAAAGAAGCTTTCTTGACCGGAATTGCCGATGAAAATAAAGATATGCCCTGTTATGAATGGATAAAATCAGTCAGAGATCAAAAGAAATTCGGCTATCGCTCCATAATCAGCGAGTACAGCTCATCTGAGGAAGAAGCATGGCAGATCTTAAAAAATGTCTGCGCGGCAATTAACAAGTGTTCCGAAGGTGAACGTGCAGAGCCTGTACAGCTTGCGGTATTAAGCGCTTCAATAACAGGAGATTCTCATTATTTTGACCAGTCAAATTTTGCGGGACGGCTGCTTATAAAAGGGCTTGCATACATAGCAGGGATAGACGAAGCCAATAACGGTGAAGCACGTAAAATAATATACGGGCTTTTCGGGATAGAGCCCGACAATATTTCCGGAGCAGTTGCAGCTGTGGGGATAAGGCTTTATGATCATGACAAAAGCGAGCACATGGGCTATAAGGTATTTGCCGACAGCGGAGAAATATGCCTTATTTCCTCAGCAAATCTGTCCGGTATAGGCTATGCGGATTCAGACAGCGGAAGGGTTTATGTTGTTGAAAATCAAATGGTCTTTTCGGCGCTGAGCAGCACTGCCGCAGCGCATAAGCTCAGCCTGTTATGCACGTCGGGGCAGATGAAATCTGCAGGTATCAAGCTGATCGATATGCTTGTCAGATCCGGCTGTGAGATACTTTATGCGGGAGATTTTGACCCGGAAGGGTTACAGATCGCAGATAAGCTGCTGCGAAGGTATGATAATAAAAATGTGCATACATGGCGAATGAGCAGGGAGGACTATGCATCTATAAGCAAGGCGGAGGATATTTCTGAAAGCAGACTAAAAAAGCTAAGGACGATCTGCTCAAATGAACTGAGGGAAATTGCCGATGAACTGGGAGCCTCGGGAAAAGCCGCATATCAGGAACTTCTGCTGCCTGCAATGAAAAAGGATATGCTCGGCTTTGGGGAGTCAGTTATGCAAGTCTGAATGTACTTACGCCTTTCGGTTTCAATCGAAGCTTCAAGCGCCTTTTTGTAAATAGTGTCATAAAGAATGCAGTGACAGGTGCAGCATTCCTCGCATTTCATTTCACATGAAAGTGTATTTTAACGATATTATCTGTTATTTTATATGTACCTTACATGATTAACATTTCTCAAACATTTCAAAAACATCTCTCAAACAAGCGGGCAGTATAATATGATCACAGTCAGAAAAATCAAAAAACATTTCGGAGGTATTAAAATGAACAGAGACGATAAAGACTTTATTGTACAGAAGATCCGCACACAGTATATGGAGAAGGACAGCTCTCAGAAGGAGCTTGACTATCTCAGAGAGCTGGACGCAGAGGTAAAGCGTCCCGCAAATGTCTTCGGTTATGTTTTCGGTACGGTAAGCGCAATAATTATGGGTGCAGGAATGAGCCTTGTTATGACGGATATCGGCACTCAGCTCGGCATTTCAGACCCGATGATCCCCGGAATTATCATAGGTATCGCAGGCTTGCTGATGGCAATTATCAACTATCCGATCTTTAAATCAATACTTTCTTCCCGTAAGAATAAATATTCGGGAAAAATTCTTGAACTCAGCGAAAAGATAATGAATAAAGGAGAATAAGACGATGGCAAGATCAAAATTAGTGGAAGCAAACAAGAAAATCGAAAACGCTGTAGTGGGCGGTTACAAAAAAATTGAGAACGGCGTTGTTTCGGGCTATAAAAAAATCGAAGATGGAGTTGTTGGCGGATTTGAAAAAATCACCGACAAATTCGTGGACAGCTTTCTTACCAAAGACGGTGAGACCGTTGAAGAAGCTAAGGAACGTCTGAAGAAAGAAACCGATCACATCTGACAAATGGCAGACCGACTGCTGTAATACAAATACCGTGCTGCCACATCAGACAGCACGGTATTTTCATTTCATCAGCTCATCGGTAAGCCGAATGATTTCGGGTGCGATCTTCTCACGCTCTTTTTTTATAATATACGTGTACAGCGGATATGCGGCGGATAAAACAGCGATACCGATAATTCCCACGATGACACCAACGACAAAAAAGCTGTCCGCCCACAGCATTGTACAGCACATTCCCACGCCGAGAAGAAGCGTGCCGACAACTCCAACAGAAACGGATATCAGCGTTCCTTTATTCGTGACCCGTCTGTCAAGACTTCGGAGCTGTTCCATTTTGTCCGATTCCCTCGGAATGTATTTCTCACGGATTTTTTTGATTTCCTCCTGCTCCTTAGCGGAGTAGGTATAACTGAAATTCTCGTTATTTTCCATTGCAAATGCTCCTTTCCGATTTTATAAGCAAATTATATCTGACCTTTGTTTGCGAACTTATAAAGTTATGTTTTTGAATTGTTATTCTGTAATTTTCCGATCTCCTTAGTGGAACGCACCATCATGTATACCGATACGGAGGATATTATTATCAATACTCCTGCACCTGTTGCTCCGGTCATGATACGGTCAAAGTTTTCGGAATTATTTTCTTCTCCGAATCGTGAAAGCATTGCCGTTTCCAGCGAAAGCATAGACACAAGAGCCGCCGCAAAATTGATGACCTTTGCCGCAGACATAACGGGGCTGTTATATTTTCTGTATTTAACAAGATTGACCACTGCAGCAGCAGTAATATAGAAGGTGTACGCCGCCATAACAAAAATAAGCATTCCTGCATATTCAAAGCTCTTGTTTTTGACGATGACCAGAATGACAACGCCCGAAAGCGCAATATTTAGCGTCAGCAGGATCATTCCGCACAGCCGATAGCTTTTCAGCTCACGGAGCCTGTCGTTTCCGATGCCGATACGCTCTACAAACCGCACCAGCAGAAAACGCATTACCGCCAGAATGAAATAGTAAACCGACAGAGTGACCGACCAGACGGAGCGATACAATATCCCAGAAAGCATATTTGCCGCCGCATAAAGCACATTGATACCAAGCGAGCAATAAAGTGTAACATGGGTCTTGAATTTCGGGTCGTTCATAAATCTCCCGCCGATAGGGTGATCGCAGACCATCTTTTTTGCGCTTCTGTATTTTTGCGGAATAACCTTTGCTAAAAAAATGCAGTCAACGGTAAGCGTGTATGCCGACAAAACGTATACAAAATATGCAACAGGGTGTGAATCATAGCCTTTCACAAATATCACGATAAGTGCTGCTGTGCTGATGACCGTCAGTAAGATCATGCCCCAGCCTCTGGGATACAAAAGCCTATTAACCGTCTTTTTCCAATTCATTATGTCTGCCCCTCCGAATTTTAACGGTGAATGTACTTCCCTTTCCCACAGCACTCTCAACGCTGATCTCCCCCTGAACAATATCCACAACACGCTTTACAAGGGCAAGTCCCAACCCGTTTCCCTGAGTGGAATGGGACGTATCTCCCTGATAGAATTTCTCAAAAATATGCTCTCCCGTTTCGGGGGACATTCCGCAGCCTGTGTCGGATATTTTCACCGCCGCATATTCTTCATCTGCGGTGAGAGTTACAGAAACATTACCGCCGTTTTCGGTGAACTTAAATGCGTTTGACAGAAGATTGTTCCAAACAAGCTCAAGCAGCTCAGGGTCGGAATTGATGGAAATATTTTCATCAAGTTCCGTTTCTATATCAATATTTTTCTTTTCCCAAACGTCCTCAAACTGTAAAAGGCATTCGCACAGCTGCTCGGTAAGGCTGTACTGCGTTACCGACGGAAAGATCTGCTGATTTTCCAGCTTGTTAAGTTTAAGTATATTGGTGATAAGGCTTGCAAGACTGCGGCAGGCGTCGGTTATGGCTCTTGCGTATTCAATGCGTCGCTTTTCGTTCAGGTCGGAGCTTTGCAGCATTGTTCCGTAATTCTGCATGACCGCAAGAGGCGTTTTCAGTTCGTGAGAAACGTTGGCTATGAAATCAGTGCGAAGTGTTTCCACTCCCGACAATTCCTCCGCAAGAATATTTATGCTCTCGGCAATATCCTTAAAGCCGTTTTCATTATTGATATTTGAAACGGAAATTCTTGCTTTGAAATCTCCTTCCGTCAGCTTTTTTAATACCCTTTGTATCTCCCTCACAGGCCGTTCAACGATAATTTTTCTGCGTATATGATCGACAAGGACAAATATGGCGGCAAGCACAAAAATGTTGATAAACACTAACGGAGCAAACGCCCTGACTTCATCATCGGACAATGAAACCGATGTGGAAAACAGCAAAAAAGTACAGGTGATAACGAAGGAAATTATTCCGAAAAACAACGCAAAATTCCGCAGAAGCAGCAAAGCAGTTTTTATTGCTCCGCGCCGCTTTTCCGAGCTCATTTTATCACCGCCTTGTAGCCCAGCCCGTGAACTGTAACTATCTCAAAAGCCTTGCAGTCCGCCAGCTTTGCACGAAGCTTTGTCATATATACATCAACAGTCCGGGGACCCGATTCTGTGTTTACGTCCCAGAATTCGTCCATAAGCTGAGTGCGTGTAAATGTCTTTTTCGGATAGGACAGCAGCTTGTAAAGAATGCTGAATTCCCTTGCTGTCATGGGAATTTCCTCGCCGTTCAGATATGCCGTATGCTCGTCGGCGTCCATAACAAATCCGCCTATTTCAAGCTTGCGGCTCGAAGCTATTTTCGCACGGCGCAGAAGCGCACCGATACGCAGAAAAAGCTCGTCAAGGTCAACGGGCTTTATCATATAGTCATCAATTCCCACACGGAAACCTCGCTGCTTCGCCTCAAAATCGTCCCTTGCGGTCATAAAAAGTATGGGGATATTCTCATTGAGAGAGCGGACGGTTTTTGCAAACTCAAAGCCATCGATATCAGGCATCATTATATCGGAAACTATCAGATCAAACATCGTTTCATACATTTTATCGTAAGCATCATTTGCGTTAAGGCAGCCCTCTGCTTCATATCCTCTCTGATCAAGAAATGCGCAGACTGTGCGGTTCAGGTCGTTATCGTCCTCAACTACAAGAATTTTAAACATAGCTAATCACTCTTTCAGTCAAATTTAATCGTTACATTCAGTGCTTCATTTACATCGGAAGACTTGCAGATCGCAGCTTCAAGCTGTGATAAGGGATATTCGTGTGTAATGAGCTTTTCGATATCCCACCGTCCGCTTTTCATTATGTTCAATACATCGCTTACGTCCTCGGGCATATATCCTCCCGAACCAATAATGCTTTTCTGGGAATAGGTCAGGTGAAGCATATCAAGCTCCCTTATGGCTTTATTTACGGCAACAGAGATAAATCTGCTTTCGATTTTTCCAAACTCCATAAAGTTTGAAAAAACCGATTCCGCACCTGCAGCGTCCAGCATAATATCAATGTCGGCTGTCCTGCCCTTTAAGGAGTAAGCTTCTCCTAAATAAGCCTTCGCTTTCGTGGTAAAATCATCTGTTTCCATATTGCATATCTCAAAACCAAGCTGTTCTGCTATGTTCAGCCTAAATGCAGAATAATCGCATATCATAACCTTTTCAACGCCGAAATATTTAAGCGCTATCGCCGCCGCAATACCGATCGTGCCGCAGCCGAACACCACAGCCTTTTCATTTTGCTTCGGATTTGACCGTCTTGCCGCACGGCAGCCTACCGTAAAAGGCTCGATAAGGCAGGCAATTCTGTCGGGTATGGAATCATCTACCGAGTAAAGCGAGTAATTTCTTTTCGGCTCGGGGATCAAAATATATTCTGAAAATCCGCCGATAGTTCCTGCCCGTTTGGTATCTCCTTTTGCAAAAAGCGGATACGGATATACCCTTTCCCCGACTTTAAAATCCGATACGTTTTTCCCCACGGCGGCTATGCATGACACTGTTTCATGTCCGAATTCTCCTCCAATGTCAATTTTATGTCCCGTTCCCGGACCGTGACGGTATACAGCGACATCGGTTCCGCAGATGCTTGAATAAAGATTTTTTATCACAACGTCATTGTCGCCGCAAACGGGCATTGGCATTTCTCTTATCTCTATATTTTCTTTTCCCAGATATATTGCAGCTTTCACCGAAAACACCTCTTATTATCATTTTGAGTTATTATAACATACAAATGTTAAAGTTTTGTTTCTGTTCGGGGTTACGGAAAAATTTTTTGGCGTATTATATAAAAAACGGGAGACCGGAGCTAAAAGCTCAATGATCTCCCGTTCCTGCTGCGGACTGCAAGAGCCGCTTAATTTCCGTTATTGCATATGAAATTCAACTTTTCTTATTGCGATTTTTCTTGATTATGGCATAACCGCCAACTACAGCTGCGATAACAGCACCGATAACTGCGAATATTTTCAGCATTTTATAACTTCCTTTCATATTATTTTTCAACAATGACTTTCAGACCACAGCTTATTTGCGGTGATCTCCCAATTTTCGCAAGCGTGTCTGCACTTTCCGCAAAGCGTATGAACGTCCTCGAGGCTTTTCAGATCGGTAGAGTGCGCTCCCGATTCGTCAACCATTCTTGCAAGAGCGCCGTAATTATCCAGAAGCGGACAGGGGCGCAGATGATTTTCATTGAAGGGCTGCCCGTTATGATACGCCATAAACAGCGGTGATTTTAATGCTTCAAGCAAGGTCTTTTCACGGATATTTGAGTCGGAATAATGGATAAATGCACAAGGCTCATAATCGCCGTATGCGTTAATGTGCAGATAACGTCTGCCGCCTGCGATACAGCCGTCAACATATTCTCCGTCATTCCAGAAATCAAGGGTGAATATGGGTTTTGTTGAACGGAACTCTCTTATCCGATGATACATAAATTTACGCTGCTTCGCCGTTGCCATAAGCTCGGGAACTGCACTGTTCCCAACGGGCATATATGTAAAGAACCAGCAGAATTTAGCTCCCCACTCTATCATCTGGTCAAAGTATTCCTCCGAGCCGATAACATTTACGTTTTTACTTGTGTAGCAGCAGGAAATACCGAAGGGCAGGCGCTTTTCACGGAGAATTTTCATAGCCCATTCAACCTTTTGGAATGTACCCTTTCCTCTGCGGTAGTCAGTTGCGTCCTCAAAGCCCTCAACGCTGATAGCAGGGATAAAATTCTTCACACGGAGCATTTCATCGGCAAATTCTCCGTCAATAAGAGTGCCGTTTGTGAATGCAGAAAACTGACAGTCGGGGTGAGCTTCGCAAAGCCTGATAATATCATTTTTGCGCACAAGCGGCTCTCCGCCCGAGAACAGGAAGAAATATGTTCCCAGCTCATTTGCCTGATTTATAATGCTATCAAGCTCCTCGTAGGTCATATTGAGCCTGTTGCCATATTCAGCCGCCCAGCAGCCTGTGCATTTCAGATTGCAGGCTGATGTTGGATCCATTAGAATCGCCCATGGAATATTACAGCCGTGCTTTTCCTGCATTTCCATCTGCCGCTTTACCCCGAGCAGGGTCGCATTGACAGCGAAATTCTTGAAGAAGCTTTTAAGCACCTCGACATCAATATCTTCCCAGAGCTTCATAATGTATTTGTACCAGATGTTGGACTTGTCGTCTAAAATGGCATGAAGCGGTGCGCTTACATCATTCAGATTCGTCCAGCCGATATTGTCGAGGAAATTCAGCGCCTTCGGCAGATTTTCCTCGGGGTTTTTGGAGATATACTCGAGAGCCTGATCCATAGCGGCTTTTGTTATCATATTTTTCACGTTCATTTCGGTGTTTCCTTTCAGATCATTTTATTTTTAGCCTTTGCGATTATAGCGAGTATCGCCGCAGCAATTGCGGTAAGAGCGGATACGAATGATAAAATAACTATGGGCAGTTTCATAAAAAATTCCTCCTAAATAAAATTATATTTCACGCTTTCAAGCTGCTCCGTCTGACAAATTTCCGACCATATATTATTGGGAAGATACAGGGACGGAGATTTTTTCAGCTTTACAGCGCCCGAATTTGAAAGCATTTCAGCCACAAACTGTGAGCAGAAATAATGGTTTTTCCTCTTGAACGGTATTTTCAGAAGACACATCAGAACACCGAATCTTGTGTATTTGTAATCGGGTCTGTTTTCTATAAAGTGTCCTATCTCCTCTTTCAGCCGTTCATATGACTCGTCGGAAATGCGGAGCGTAAAGCTTGCACTTCGCTCAACTCCTCGGCTGCGGTGCTTTTTGACAGTCTCAATACAGAAGCCCCGATAATTAAAGCTGTACATCTCACTGATCTCCTCGTCCAGAGCTATGGAAGTGTGAGTATAACCGAAGTCGCATAGTATGTATAGAAAATTCGACAAACGATCGGAATATTTCGTAAATACCACAGACACTTTTTTCATCGGTCGGTCCTCCTTTTTTCAGCGCAGTCAGCTTTCCGAAAACACATCGGGAGTCTTTGAAAGATTTTTTTATCTCCTTATCAAGCTCCGCTTTAGTAATATCCGTTTTGTTATCCCTTCTGCATTTTACATTTTATTTCTTGCTTTGTTGGCAATAGCGACAACTGCCGCAGCAATAGCCAGCATTGCGCTAAGAAACGATAAGATGATTACTGACAGCTTCATTTTTTCACTTGACTTTTGAATGTCTATATTATAATCTGCTTATGTTTTTGCAATGTTTCAAATATGTTTGAGTTTTGTTTAAATGAGAATAAGGATACTTGCAAAAAACGGAGGGCATAAAAATCAGAATTATTCCGCAGAAACGATACTTCCGCAGCTCCGATATGATGCCCTCCCCAGCCGTATTTTTCGTCGATTTCAGCAGATTATATCGCATTACGGCAAGCAAGACATAAAACACCGACAAGGCTCCGGACCAAACGGAACGGCTGCAGATACCAAAAACAAGCTGTACAGCAGAATACATAAAATTGATGATAAGTCCCGAGAACAGCGACAATTTCGTGCGGAATACCATATCTGTCAGAAAATGCCGTCCCAGAGGATAGCTTGATATTTTTCTTATGATCGGGTGTTCCTGAACTGCATTCCCGATATGCATGATGATTTTCATGAGATTACCCCCTTTGCTCTGATATTATACAAAGCCTTTGTGAAGTGAATTTGAAAGATAGATTGTCAAGTCAAGTGCAACAAAATCACTGAAAAAACTTTTTAAGCACCT
>NZ_JBJERV010000099.1:0-4886 GCF_051882455.1 Huintestinicola sp.
TAAAATAGACCTCAAGCTGATGCTTTAAGAAGTCCACCATGTTCTCGTAAATGGACTTGTTGTTGATAGCCTTCTTGGTCTGATTTTCGTATGATGTGTATGTGGAAAATGTAGATGAGATGAGCACAAGGCTGTCTGCGATATCGTCGTCCTTCACGGATTTTTCGTTCTTCTGATATTTTCCTGCGGACTTGATGAAATTGTCGATAGATGAGCGGAATGCCTGCCTTACCGCCTTCTGGGGAGTGCCGTCGTACTCAAGGAAGCTTGAGTTGTGGTAATATTCCTGAAAGCTCACATTTTTGGAAAATGTGAAAGCGCAGGACAGCTTCATCTTGTATTCGGGTCTGTCCTCGGCGTCTCTGCCCTTTCTCTCGCAGGAGCAGAACTGCAGTGAGGTGAGATTTTCCTCTCCCACAATTTCCTTGAGATAGTCGGTAATGCCGTTTTCGTAGTAATATTCGGTCTCCTCAAAGCCTCCCGTTTCCTTTTCGATACGAAGGACAAAGGTGACCTTTGGGTTTACCACCGCCTGCTTTTTAAGCACCGAACGGAAATAATCCGCGGGGATAACAATGTCCGTAAATACCTCGGAGTCGGGCTTCCAGCGGGTCCTTGTGCCTGTCCTCTTGGATCTTGTAGGCTCCTTTGACAGACCGCCGATATTTTCTCCCTTTTCAAAATGGAGATTATATTTAAAGCCGTCACGAAGTATCTCAACGTCCATAAATTCCGAGGCATATTGTGTGGCACACAGACCCAGACCGTTAAGTCCGAGAGAAAATTCGTAATCGCTGTTGTTATATTTTCCGCCTGCATAAAGCTCGCAGTAAACAAGCTCCCAGTTCCACCGCTGTTCGTTGTTGTTGAAATCAACGGGACAGCCGCGTCCGAAGTCCTCCACCTCAATGGAGTGGTCGAGGTAGCTTGTGACGATAATTTTGTCGCCGTGACCGTCTCTCGCCTCGTCAATGGAGTTTGATACTATCTCGAAGACCGAGTGCTTGCAGCCCTCAAGGTCGTCCGAGCCGAATATTACCGCAGGGCGCTTTCTTACTCTGTCTGCACCCTTTAAAATGCTTATGCTTTCGTTATCGTAATTTTTCTTTTTTGCGCTCATTTTGCTGTGATTTTTCCTTTCGGTTGTATTTGTTTATGTGCTTTATAAAAATAATACAGTGAAACAACTATGCATATTTCTTCCGTTACCGAGCCGTACTTTTGCCGCCCATATAAACTATAGAACGAGTGGCTGCAGGCTCAGCCTGTTTTGACATTAGCCACATTCTTCTCGCGGTAATCGAGAATATACTTGCATCCCGCAAAGACCGCTCCGAAGAATAAAACGGGCTTCCAGTCAACCTTTGAGCGGCGTGAGCTTACATATACCGCCGTAGGCTTGTCCTTTTCCCCGATGGTGTAAAGCGCCGCAGGGATACCGTTTTCCACAACTATCTTGGTGGGACGGGCATTCACCACCGCCTTTAATACCACCTCGCTCAAAAACGAGGAAATGCAGGCAGCAGCGGCAGTCTTGCCCACCAGTTCAATGACCTCTCTGAGAGTCTGCTCATCAACATAATAGCTCATATGATCTATCCTTTCATTAAACTTCTCAAACCTCAAGCTCCATATAATAATCGTCCATAACGAAGCCGTTTCCGATGTCGGCAACGCCTTCGCCTATGGTCTTGTAGCCCATAGCCCTGTAAGCGGCAATAGTGCTGTCGTTGTGCTTGTTGACAGTCAGCCATATCGCCCCAAGTCCTCTTTCACGGGATATCTCTTTGAGCATATCCGTTACTGCACGGGCATATTTCTTTCCCCGCTCTTCCTTTTTCAGATAAAGCTTTGAAAGGAAAAGCCTGTCACCGTCGGGCTTAATGGCGGTGTAGCCGATGTCCTCGCCGCCCCGTTTTATGAAATAATACTCATAGCCCTCTTTTATATTTTCCTTTTCCGCTTCAAAGGAGCAGAATTTTTCCACCATATAGTCCACCTGCTCGGTGGTGATTATCCCGGGAAAATATTCGTGCCATATGCCGTCCGCAAGCTTTGATACCCTGCGGAGCTGGTCGTCTGTCTCAGCCTTTACAAGCTTTATTTTATCCATTTTTCTATCCCTCATTTTACGGAAAAATATTTTGAGCGTTTCCGCACATTCCTCCTCCATATACCCGCCGTTAATGAGCGGACGGTGATTGTAGGGGAGAGCGGAAAGGTCGGTCACAGAGCCGAAGGAGCCTGCCTTTTTGTCAAATGCGCCGAATATGACCCTGTCGATGCGGGAGTTGATTATCCCTCCCGAGCACATGGGGCAGGGCTCCAGCGTTACATACATCTCGCAGCCCGACAGCCGCCAGCCACCGAGAAAACGGGAAGCGTTATCAATAGCCTCAAGCTCGGCATGAGCCAGGGGACTTCGGCTTTTTTCACGCCTGTTGCGCCCCTCGCCCACTATCCGTCCGTCCGATAGCCGCACAATGACCGCGCCCACAGGCACTTCGCCCTCCGCCGCGGCTTCCTCCGCCAGCTCCAGGGCTCGTTTCATATACACATTATCCGTCATAGCCATTTTATATCCATTATCATCAGCATGAGCGTAAGAATTAGCCACATAATTACGGAAGCGTTTGTAAGGCAGCACATTATCCGCTCGTAATTATCAAGATACATCTTGTAAAGGGGCAGGCTTATCTTGTTGCTGTGTTTTATAATGAACACCGAAACAGCGGTAAAGCCTGCGGCGATATATACAAAAAGCATAGCGGAAGTGATGGTCATATACATTCCCTCGGGCAGGTCCATATATTTGAGAATAGTCAGAAAATACACGCTGCCGCTGATGATTATCCTCATGACAAAGCCCGTAATAATAGAGCCCGAGCGCACCACAAAGAAGCCCACCACCAGCATGATAGTGAATGTAAACAGGAAGGTGTGATAATTTCCTGAGGTAAGGGCGGCGATAAAGCTTGTAAGGATAAGCGCGTAGCCGTCACCGAACTGCTTGAGTATCTGCAAAATGATGCCGTGATGGACTATCTCGCTTATAATGGGAATGATGACCGCCGTCAGGAGAGCGGACAGAACGAGGCAGACCTTATTTTGCGGTACCCAGACGCTGAAGGTAGGGTCAACGCCCATAAGTACAGCTGATGTGTGCTGGATATTTGAGAGTATGGTAGCTATGCCGAAGGTGAGCATAGCCATGGGAACGGCAATGTTAAACAGGGGCTTGTTGTAAATTTTTGTAGGGAAAAAGATCTTTTTGGGCATCTCGATTTTTTTCATAAGATAGATCAAGGGCAGCAGCCGAACGGATATCTTAACGATGTAATCCGTTGCCACAGCTATATATTCGCTGCTTGAAACAAATCTCAGCAAATTATACAACAGGGGAAAATCACCGAAGGGGGCAACGTCCTTGAAAAGCCATACAATAATATTGAGAACGGTGTAAATGGTCAGGAACTTGGCAAGCAGGGAATGTATCTCCACAATGGCAGAGCGCTCCGCCGCCTGGGGGGACTCGGTGATAAAGCCCTCGCCGTCACGGTATGTAAGCTCGTCGGAGTTGTCGAGAAAGTAGAAGCCGTAGTCCTTTTTGTGTTCAATTCGCCATTTGCGGTATAATTCGTTGTATTCCTTGTCCTGAAGCTTCAAGGAGGCAATTCGGCTGTCGCTGTTGTCCCTTTTTTTTGTGATCGCCATAACGGGAGACTCCTTCCCTTTGCTGATTTTGCGTATGATTAAATTTATTATACCACATTTTCCAACAATGTTTGTGAACTTTTTGTGTATGAATATACCCGTATATTTTTGCGGTTGACGACCCGCTTCCAATTTGGCAGGCTGAGCCTACAGCCACTCGTTAATTATCGGTCAGTATATTTGTATCGTTACCGAGCCGACAGTCTGCCGCCCGAATAAATTACAGAACGTCTCGCCGCGGGGCGACCCCCGACAGGCTGAGCCTACAGCCACTCGTTAATTATCGGTCAGTATATTTGTATCGTTACCGAGCCGACAGTCTGATGTCCTAATAAATTACAGAACGTCTCGCCGCGGGGCGACCCCCGCCGCCATGCAAAATCTTTGTAAGAATATTGTTGCAGCTATTGCATTTACGGCACATTTCTGCTATACTGATAATAAGAAAAACTATATTCGGAAAGGGGCATATTTCAAATGAGCGCAGTTCAGAGACGGGACAAAATAAACTACTATCTGGATATTGCCGAGACAGTTCTTGAGCGGGGCACCTGCCTGCGCAGAAACTTCGGAGCGATAATCGTCAAGAATGACGAAATAGTATCAACAGGCTATGTGGGTGCGCCCAGAGGACGTACCAACTGCTGTGACCTGGGCTACTGCACCAGAGAAAAGCTGGGCATACCCAAGGGACAGCGCTACGAGCTGTGCCGCAGCGTTCACGCCGAAGCAAACGCCATAATCTCCGCCGAGAGGAGCGACACCATCGGCTCCACCCTTTACCTTGCCTGCCACGACGCAAAAACAGGGGAGCTTTACGGCGATGTGGAGCCATGCTCCATGTGCAAGCGGCTGATAATAAACGCAGGCATATCCACCGTCATAATCCGGAACACCCGCGATAAATACACCACCATCAATGTCCAGAGCTGGGTGGAAAACGACGACTCCATCGAGGGAACGGACGGATATTGAGTTAAAAAAACGCCTTTCGGAAATACCGAAAGGCGGCAGTCTGTCGAAAAAGAAATGACAATTATATAATATGCACAAACCAACGTAAAAATAGCTTTGTCAAAAACGTTCCACCGGAACGTTTTTGAGGGTAAGTATGTTCGAGCGCTCTACAAGGGGAGGCGGTCGTGTACGCCTCCCCTCGAAATGCTGTCGCA